>NZ_JAUBTB010000038.1:0-72681 GCF_036704965.1 Microcoleus sp. F10-B2
TCGGTGGATGTTACCCACTCGCAGAAGCGTTCCCAGACGTTGGCGCTAGAGCGCTGCTGTAAGGTTGTGGTCATGGTTTTATGATTGCTGTATTTGGTTGTCAATGTTCGGATGATGTTTATATTATTAACTGTGTTGTTAAGGTTTGTAAAGGGGTTTGGCGACAGTTTAACTGATGAGTGTGATTAGGAAAGCTGATGACAGGAGAGAGATGGGCGATCGCGGGCGTGAATTGATGGTTTGAAGATGAACTCTGATATTGCACCCGTCGCAACAGTCTTAATCCGGGCGGGCCTCTAACCCGCGCCACAAGAGTTTATTTCTTGTGGAACGGACACGCGAGGCCGTTGCTGACATTGGTGCAAGATGCGATATTAACGCAGTAAAGAGCATCCGTCGAAGTTGCCGCTATATACTGTTTGGTAGCCGCAATCTTCCCGTGGTAGCCGGATTCTCTGGGGATGTGGCGCAAGTCTGGGCTTTGAGCAATTGCCAAAAGAATATAGATGCGGGGCGGGGAATGCCAGTCTGAAGAGGAGCGATCGCGTTTTAAACAGATTGTTACGCAAGTCATAATATTATAAAAATGCTGTAGTAGTTGGGCGCGTCAGGCCAAAACAATACGGGTGGCATTCGATCGACAATTTAGCTAGCTAGTGCGATCGTAACTCTAGCGCACTCAACGTTAGTTAGTAGTTATCAAACCATCGGAGCAAATTCGGTCTGAATTCTATTAAATCGAGGAATAAATTGAGTTAAACAATCATCATTATAAAAAAATATAACTATTCAAAAAACTGACTTGTATTAATAAATCAAAGTTTACTACTAATAAATCTATTATTTGTATTTAAAATGTCATCTAATTTACTAACTTTTAACTGTTAATTAATAATTAAATTAATTAATTAATATTAGATGTAATAAATAGTTTATATTTTAAATTGAGTAAAACAGTCGCTTAGCAATCTATTTTGTCGTTTAAGCCCCTAGTAATTCAATAAAATTATAGTCCGAAGCTCTATTTGGCGAGGAAGCCTAAATGAAGATTGGGCATTTCTGTTGCAATTTTTTTGAGTTAATCCCAATTTTTGCCTCCAATACTGTAGTTATTAGTCTGCCGCCAACACTCATTAGTCCTATGGCAGAAGAAAGAGGGGAAAATATCTAGTTTTGCAGTCTTGCCTGTTTATTTGCTAAGCTAGAGGTTTCGCTCTGTCAATAAACCTTAGATTTATGCACAGGTTATTAACTGGGAAATTGCGGGTAGAGAATTTAACAATACCGATCGCCAATCTTCCAGTAAATCTATCCGATACTAAAATTGTACAGCTTACTGACTTTCACTATGATGGGGTGCGGCTGTCGGAATGGTTGCTAGAAGAGGCGATTGCTGCCGCTAATGAAGCCGAACCCGACCTGATTTTTTTAACGGGTGACTTTATTACCTACGATCCGACACCTATTTACGGCTTAGTGCAGCGATTGAAAAACTTGCAAAGTCGGGTGGGAATTTACGCGGTTTTGGGCAATCACGACCACCACTGGCCGGGGGCAAAAAGAGAGGTTGCTAATGCTTTAAATAGCGTCGGGATTCGGGTTTTGTACAACGAAGCAATCTATCCTTTGGGGTCAGAACTGGCTTTAGTTGGGTTGGCAGATTTTTGGTCGGGAGATTTTGCGCCTGAACCTGTAATGGCATCAATAAATTCCGCGATTCCTCGGATTGTATTGTCTCACAATCCTGATACTGCTGAAAAGCTGCAAAATTGGCGGATTGATTTGCAGTTGTCAGGGCACACTCACGGCGGTCAAATCGTTATTCCCGGTATCGGCCCTTTGTACGCTTGGGTCAGAAAAATTGGCTATTGGATTCCTCAACCAGTGCGAAAGTGGATTCCTTTTGTGTCGGGTGGCAATCGAGTAGTTACTCACTGGGAATGGGCTAGCGGTTTGCATCAGGTTGGGAGTAATTTGCTGTACGTGAATCGCGGTTTGGGAACTTATTCGCCGGGGAGGCTATTTTGTCCGCCGGAGGTGACAGTAATTACTTTGGTTTCTCATCCGTAAGGCCTGGTTTAGGGCGTCAACTTTCCCGATAACAGATAATATTTGTACAAAGCTTGCCCTGGTTTTTCCGAAAGTAAATAAAGTTATATAGCGGTTCTCAAGGGTGGTGAGGTATGCCCACGGAGGCCTATGCCCGTCAGCCAGATAGTACCTCATGTTACTGAGAAACGCTATATATGCCGAAGGTGAGGTGTGCATGGCTACCTAAAAGATTTTTTGGGCAATTCCTATTATTATTAGCTGGCTTGTCCAAAGCGATAGCCTCTGCCGTAGACTGTGTGAATTAGTACAGATTCGCCCGGGGCTTCTATTTTGCGCCGCAGCAGGCGAATTTGAGCTGCTAATACATTGCTGCTGGGTTTTTCTGCTTCACTCCACAAATACTGGTGGATTTGTTCGTGTGTTAGCAATTGACCGGGATGGCGCATTAAGTATTCTAACAACTGACATTCTTTTTCTGATAAATCAATTGTGCGATCGCCCCGATAAGCTAATTGATTGTCGTAGTCTAGCTGTAAATCTGCAACTTGCAGCCGCCCGACAGCAACCTCGGCATCAAAAGTAGGAGGCCGCCGCAGCAATGCGCGGACTCTGGCTAGCAGTTCTCGCAGTTCAAAAGGTTTGACTAAATAGTCGTCTGCACCGGCGTCGAGTCCTTGTACGCGATCGTCTACCGTATCTTTGGCGGTGAGAAATAGCACTGGCGTATTCCGTCCTTGCGATCGCAAATTATGGCAAATTGCCAGTCCGGTTTGTCTCGGCAGCATCCAATCCAAAATTAGCAAATCGTAATTGCCCTGCATTGCTAAATTGCTGCCACTTGCTCCGTCAAATGCCACATCAACTATATAACCTTCGCGCGTTAAGACTCGACTCAAAGGGTCAGTTAACTCAACTTCATCATCAACTAAAAGAATCCGCATCCTGATTTCAAATTTGAGATTTGAGATTTTAGGTTAAGTAAACTGATTTTTCCTAGATTTTAATGTGTGGAATACTTTCCGTTTCGCTGCAAGCTGCTGCTACCCATTCCTGGATGGCAGGCAAGGCCAAAATCGCATCCGCATAAGCTTTTGTTACTGAATCTAATTTGACTCCGTAGGTGACAAAACGCATGACAACGGGGGCAAACATAGCGTCAACAATTGTGAATTTTCCGAATAGCATATTGCCGCCTGTTCCGAATTTTTGTCTGCATTCGCGCCAAATAGCAAAGATGCGATCGATATCGGCTTCGACACCAGCAGTCATCCCTTCTCCCGGATAGCGGTTGCGGCAGTCCATCGGCATATTTTCGCGCAAATTTTGGAACCCCGCGTGCATTTCGGCGCTGATGGAACGGGCGATCGCCCGTTCCGCTACATCGGCCGGCCACAAATCATTTGCAAAGCGATCGGCCACGTATTCGCAAATTGCTAAAGATTCCCAGACTTTCAAGTCGCCGTCGATTAAAACTGGCACTTTTCCCGAGGGAGAATAGCGCCGAATTTCCTCATGGGTTGTCGGCCAGTCTAAGGGGATTCTCACCTCGGCAAATTCCAGTCCAGCTTGTTTCATCGCCAGCCAAGCGCGCAGCGACCAAGAGGAATAATTTTTGTTGCCGATTACCAGAGTCAATTTGGTCATAATGTAGCTGTTAGCTGTTTCCGATCGTTCGTGCAATTTTAAGTTTTAGAGTTGAATACACAAAGGCGCGAGACTAAATGGCGATCCTCTTCGAGGGCAACGCTTGCGCGCGATCGCCGCGTTGTCTGCACCAGCCTCTGCAAGCATTTTACATTAACAGCCTCCCAGCGTTCCGCGTTTTTCTGCAAACTTCGATCGGGGGGCTGTATCGAACACACTTGATTTGGCATCTAACGATCTGTCTCTGTGGATTTTGGCATCGTTAGCGGTAGGTACGGTCACTGTATAGTGCATTTCCTCTGCCTCTACACCACCGCCTGAGAGGATTTCATCTACTGTAATTTTTTTGAGGGAATCCGGGTTTACACTGTGAAATTTTCTGTCCAATTGTTGACTCTCAAACTCTTGATTGTTTTCCATACTGACCAAGACTTTCAAAGGTGGTACCCGCCACGCGATCGATCAGTGGGATCGATCCAAAATCGAAAATCCTTGCGTCCCCCGAATTTATCTCGCGCAAGTCAATCCAAAATCTAAAATCTAAAATCTAAAATCGAATGACCGCCATTGAAAAACGTGACTCAATCAAAACTTACTAAATATAATATATACCCAAACAAAGGATCGAGCAATACCCGAAATTTATTTTTAGCTGTGAACTCTATGTGTTATTCTGAGTAGGGTAAAAGCTGTTTCTGCTTAGACCGCGATCGCCCCCTTGCCAAATTGAGCAATTTACACTCTAAAAATTGACATGATTACTGTTGCACTTCCCAAAGGCGGACTGTTAGGAGATAGCATTCGGCTGTTTAAATCGGTTGGATTAGACTTCAGTGCTTTTCTCGATTCCTCTAACCGACAACTTCAAATTTATGACCCGACCGGCACAGCAAAAGCTTTGCTAGTAAGGACTCACGACGTGCCAGTTTATGTGGAATACGGTCAAGCGGATTTGGGGATTGCTGGCTATGATGTTTTGCGGGAAAAAACTCCGAAAGTTGCCAATTTAATTGATTTAAAATTTGGCAAGTGTCGGCTGTCTGTGGCGGTGAAGGAATCTAGTTCTTACCGGCGAACGGTGGATTTACCTCCTCACGGTAGAGTTGCTTCTAAGTTCGTACACTGTGCAAGGGAATATTTTCACAATTTGAATTTGCCGGTGGAAATTGTGCCGCTTTACGGTTCTGTGGAGTTGGGGCCGATTACGGGTATGTCGGAGGCAATTGTGGATTTGGTTTCGACTGGCAAAACTTTGCGGGAAAATGGTTTGGTGGAAATTGATGTTTTGTTTGAAAGTTCGGCTTATTTGATCGGTCATCCTCTGAGTTACCGTTTGAATGCGGGGGGGGTTAATGAGTTGATCGGGAAGTTGAGAGAGCAAGTTTTGACGACTGTTTGACGGTCTAAAATTAGAGTTTTCTCATCATACCAATTACAAAAACTCTTGCTACAACCCTCAATCTTATACAAATTATCTCAATGCGAACAGTAGGGACACGGCAATGCCGTGTCCTACTCCCCGCGCCGGACACGGCATTGCCGTGTCCCTACAGACGATCGCGTACTTTTCAGAATTGGTATAGGTTTGTAGGCAGGACTTTAGTAGTTGTGTGCGCTAATAAAAAGGACTCAAGTCCTCACTACGAACGGGATTATTTTAGCTTCGCTTTGGCTTTTATGTGCGCTAATAAAGAGGACTGAATTACTCAATACGAACTGGTTCTATTTAGCTCATTTCTGAACTGCTAGTTGCAGGTATCAAACCTAGTTTTTCCTGGCAGCGATTTATATAAAAACTGACGACTGTATCAGCAGGGTTTTGTTCGATTAGTTGTTGAAAATATCCCAAGGCGGCGACAAATTTTTCGGATTGCCATCCTTGAATTCCTTTGTCAAATAAAACTTGGGTAAGCCGCTTTGCCTCCGAGTCTGGACTGGATGCAATCCAGATTTCGTAGATTTCTATAGCTTGCTGCTTGCCGCGCGGGGTTACTCGATCGATCCAGCGATAGTAATAATTGTTTCCGGGCAAATCGCTGTCTGTAGCAGTCGCCCCACAACTAGAAATAATACTCTCCTGTGTTTCCACTTCTAAGTCGCACTTTAATAATAGACTTTCTTTTGAGTTTGAGTTGGAACTTATGCCATTTAGAAATTCTCTCGCATGAACGATCGCATTTTCGCTAACAATAATTTGGCAGCCGTATATTTTAGTTAAATTTTCTAACCGAGAAGCTGTATTTACTACATCGCCGATGACTGTAGAGTCCATGCGGCGATCGGAGCCCAAGGTGCCGATCATGCCCATACCTGTATGAATTCCGGTACCGATATTGACTGGAGATTCTAAATTGTATTTGTGGCGGCTGGCATTAAATTCCTGCAATCTTTCTTGCATTGCTACTGCCGCTTCGATCGCATTCATAGCGTGAGAGTTCGGCTTGTCAAATACTGCCATGATTGCATCACCTAGGTATTTGTCAATAAACCCGCCGTGGGACGTTATGCAATCGTTCATTTGAGTAAAAAAAGCGTTCAACCATTCAAAAGTCTCGCGAGCTTCTTGAGATTCTGCGATCGCAGTAAACCCGCGAATGTCACAAAATAAAATAGTCAGCTCTTCTTCTGTGACATTGCCCAACTGAATAGATTCTATTCCTTGCGGCGCAATTCGTCCGAGAAGCTGCTCCGGCACAAATAGCTGAAATTTTTCGGAAAGATATTCGTTGGCTTCCCAAGCTGCGGCGATTTGGCGCTTGCTTTGCTCTTTTACCTGCTGGTTGAATTGGGAAGATACAGCTTGCGATCGCATTTGACTCAACTGCAAAATATTTTCCACTTTTGCCAGCAACAAACGACTGTTAAAAGGCTTTGTCAAATAATCGTCTGCCATCATTTCTAACCCTCGGAGGCGAGAGGTATCGTCGTCGAGGGCAGTCAAAAAAATCACCGGTACAGTTTGCAATGCCGTATCCTTCCGCAGGCGATCGCACACATCAAAACCGTCCATCTCGGGCATCATAATATCTAGTAAAATTAAATCGGGTCGAGATGCGCGCGCGAGGGAGAGGGCTTCCTGGCCAGATTGCGCCGATACTGTGGCGTATCCTTTCATGTGCAATAACTCTTCCAGTAAAGTCAGATTAGCTGGCTCGTCATCAACCAACATGATGCAGGGCGACTTGTTTGACATGGAATATGATAGGTAAAGTTTGGTCACCGATCGGCAAGGACAAAGGATTTAGGTATTTAGCTAGGATTGACGCACGATCGCCGAGAAATCGGATTTTTTCCGAAAATACTGAATGCAGACTTTTAATCGGGGTAAAAAACCCGGTTTCCTTAGTCTAATAGCGTCCAGAACTGATTGTGCTGTATTCTTTAGTCTTTCCCCTCGTTTCTGAAAAGAGATGTCCCCGATGGATCGCCGAAATAGTTGAGTTAGGTTAAGATAAGTTGATTTTACATTCAATCTAAAATTTCTCTACTATTGAGTTTAGCGTTTCGCATCATGAAATGTAATAAATTACACCTCTGTGGCAGTAAACCCAGCATTAGTGGCAGTTGGAAAAGTAGGAGGCCCAGCAGTGGCAAATACAATAGTGCGATCGAAGACAGCCTCACGTGGGGCTGTTTTCTTTTTCCGTGACATACTCCTACGCCAACTCAGTACAGTATGGCGTAGGCGTCTTTGCAGCCCGATGAAGGGTGTGCAAAATTTCCTTCGCGGTACTATCATCTATAGTTCCTACTACAGAAAGATTCCCGCGACGGCGTTTTATACTGGGGAAAATGTCCAACCCCAGTTTCTTTAAATTAATCGCTGCATTCACATCGCGATCGACCATCAAAGAATGTTGCTCATCCCAATAGTTTCGGATACCGCAATGGGTGAAAATAATTTCATTCCGATACCCCAGAACCATTGAGGTATAAGCAGGTTTTTGCGGAATGACGACTGATCCAGCTTTTTCTGCTATGTATTCCAGCGTCTTAAAGAATTGACCAAATGCAGCATCCAACCAAGACTTGTTTAGTCCTGATTTAGCTGATTGACCGTTCGGCAGGTAAGTACCCTCATCATCTTGCTTAACTTTGTTCCGCTTCGTTAAGCCTTTTAGGTTCAAGTCTTCATGGAAAAAGAATTTAGCTCCCGACCTCACAAGCTTGTGAGCAGTTTTATAATGGAAATCTTGGCGAGAACGAGCTATCTTCTGGTGTTGTTTAGCTTTCTTTTTGGCTAATTTACGTCGGGCTTTAGAACCACGCTTCCGTTTATTTCGTTTCCTTGAAATACGGTCTAACTTAGCTTGATTTTTGCGAAGCGGTTTTAACGAGGGTAGCTTCTCGCCTTCGGACGTTGCCAAATAGACATCTTCGTGGAGTACCGCATCCAACCCAATTGAGTTGTCCCAATTTGGGACAATCTTGTCAGGCGTGAATTCAGGAACAGAAGAGTCTTCGAGCATTAATTGAATGAACCAACCATCAGCCTTTCTGGTTACACTAACTTGCTTGATGGTAAATCCGTCAGGAATTGAGCGGTGCTTCCGAACTTTTATGACCCCTAATTTCGGCAATCGGATGTAAAACCAATTCTTACGAACCAATTTAATCCAATTATTGTTAGCCGTAGAAAAGGTCATCGTCCGATAATCCGCTTCAGTCTTAAATCGGGGTTTACCCGATCGCCCGCCCTTGCTGTATCCTACGATAAACCGTTCAAAGGCTTGATCTACTCGCTTAGAAACATCTTGCAGGATAGTTGAGTCTACCTGCTTAAAATCCAATATCTCGCCACTATGGAAGACTTTTACCAAGTCTTTCTTGATGACGGGCAATTGTTGTTTTTGCGAGTAGTAGTTGGGCTTTTCCCTGGGCGCAGAGATACTAGCAATCAATGGACAAGCATTCACAGCACTGCGGTTCATTTCCCACCAATCGAATCGATCACCTAGCTGCCTGTTGTACCAATAACGGCAAATTCTCAGCCATTGGTTGAGTGTTAACTTTTGACTGGTGTCGGGATAGAACTGATACTGGTATGTTGTCTTCATTGCGCTACGATCTTTACGCATTTATTTAGTATAAAAATACCAAAAAATACTGCACCATGTCAAGCAATTAAATAATTATATCGAACAACAAAATTGACCTATCAAATAAAGATACTTGTTGTGCTTTGATGTCGTCATCCACCTTTTTCATTGCTCCAAGCTGTGCTTGCGAGGTCATAAAAAGGTGGAATTTTCGTATCACGCGCCTCTCATCCCACACTAACCTTCGATCGGTATAGTGTGGGGTTTGCCGTCTGGCTAGCTAAAAAACCGATTCCTACGATCCGTTATCGGTCATGAGGTGTCAAATCAGTGCGATCGGGCAAAGCAAACACAACTTTCAATCGGATATCGGGGACTCGCTGGCGACACAACTGAAGATGTCCGTCAGCGTCCGATCGATTGCGGTATCGCCCGACAATCGCCCATTGCAAATTGGGAAGCAAACGGGCAACCGCCCAAGGCTTGAGGCACTCTTTGTAAGTCATAATGGTTTTGTCTCCATTTCAAAAGGGAGCCAGAGTCAGCGCGGACACTTGGTAGGTAGAGGCGCTGGCTTTTGACTTGATTATTCATTTTATAGCGCTAGCGCATATGCGTCAACATATGTACTTAACTACATAGGTGTGAAAGTTCTAGTTCTGACACTGAAATACTCATAAGCTAATGGGTATGTATCGAGTAAAAGTTAGAGTCAAAGAGCTTTGCGAAGAGCGGAACTGGAGCCTTAACGAACTAAGCAGACGTTCTGGTGTCACATACACTACCGTTCGCCGTTATGCAATGCAGCCAATGGCGAAGATAGAAATAGACGCAGTTAGCCGCATTAAGGAAACGTTTGGCTGTTCTTGGGATGAGTTGTTGGAATTGCTTGGAGATAATTCTTTTGAGGAGTGAGTGCGATCGCTTTGCAACTATCCAAGCAGCGGCCCAGGTGCGATCGCCCCCACCTTCACTAAATCAATCTACTTGGAAGCGATCGCCCTCCGAGACATTACAGAGTGCGATCGCTTAATTGAACAGAAACAACCCCGGATCGACGTGAAAAAACCTCCCCAAAGCCTCAGCTTGTTTCTTGCTGATTTCTAGCCGATCGTTAATTACCTCAACTACCGCCTCACTCGAACCCATAATTTCTACTAAATCCTCTGCTCCTAGACTCCGAGCATCCATCAAATGCAGCAACCTTGACTTGGGCGTTGATGTATTAAGTTGATAGTGCCGCTCTTCAAAATCCTCAATCAGTTTTACCAGCAATTCTAATAGCGCATTTTCTTCGGGAGTCAGATTTGGACGTGAGAGTAATTCTTCAACAATTTCCAAAAATATCTCGTTTTCCTCTTCTGTTTTGATAATTCGAGGCTGATATTGAGAGAGCAAGCTGCTGTAAATATTTAGATCGAAACTCACCATACAATCATCAAACTAATCTACTTGGGAGCGATCGCAATCCGATACCCCAGTGCATCCAGCAACTCAACCAAAGCATAAATTTCAGCACCCTTAGTTTCTGAAAGCATTCGATCTAGTTTTTCGTAGCGCGACTTTACTTCTTCCAAAACAGGATTTATTTGCGCGATCGCCTCAATTACATCTTTCAACACAGATGATAAATATTCTGGTTCGTCACCTTCTTCTAATTCCAAAAAAGTTTCAATGTAGCCAGCAGCTCTTTCGGGTTCTTTTAGAGATGACATCAGATATTCTCGGTAACTGCTACTCCTCGGTGCTTTGACTTCCATAATCTCTCCAATATTCTTTAGCTTTTTCAATGTCTTGTTCTTGGGTACTTTTATCTCCACCACAGAGAAGGAGAACTATTGTTGACCCGATTTGTCCAAAATAAACGCGATATCCTGGCCCATAGTTAATTCTCAGCTCGCAGACTCCTTCTCCAACAAAGCGAGAGTCACCCAAATTGCCTGACTCGACGCGCCTGGGCCTCTTTTCAATTTTATCTATAGCTCGCCGATCTCGCAAAGCATCTAGCCATTCTGCAAAAGGGCTTCTTCCGTCTACTGTTAGATAGTTCTGAATTTGTCTTAGTTGAACTTCCACTACTCGATTATAAACGCATGATGGCTTAGTTTACTTGAAAACGATCGCCCCCACCCCACCCTCGCCAAACTAATCTGATGACAATTTGCGGTATGGATTGAATCATTTTGTTTGGTAAATGCTGTTTAAGTGAGAAAAGAACGGACAGTAGCGATCGTCAAATTCAGATCCAGTGGCTTGCTTAAATAACCAGAAGCGCCAGCTTCCAAACATCGATCGCGATCGCCGGGCATCGCCATCGCCGTCACAGCAATCATCGGTACCGACTCCCAGACAGGATCTGCTTTAACTCGACGCATCAACTCAAAGCCGTCAACATCCGGCAACTGAATGTCCATCAAAATCAAATCCGGCAGCAACTCCGGGGCCGCAGAGGCAGCGAGAATACGATCGACCATCGCCTTCCCATCCGCGAGTATCTCTACCCCGTACCCCTCCAATTCCATCACCTCAGAAATTAACATTTGGTTAAAAGGCTGGTCTTCGACAACCAAAATCCGCTTGCTGCCAATTGGTAAAGCAATCGCAGAAGCAGGAACTAACTTGGTATCCAAAGCGCAAGAAGCAAAGTTTCCCAACTGTTGACGCATCTCCGTCAACGGCAGCCAAACGCGGAAAAGACTTCCCCGATCGCAAACCGATTGAAAAGAAACAGTTCCCCCGTGCAATTCTGCCAGACGTTTAGTCA
Organism: Microcoleus sp. F10-B2; assembly: GCF_036704965.1. Taxonomy (NCBI): domain Bacteria; kingdom Bacillati; phylum Cyanobacteriota; class Cyanophyceae; order Oscillatoriales; family Microcoleaceae; genus Microcoleus; species Microcoleus sp. F10-B2. Next base: position 11,500 of record NZ_JAUBTB010000038.1, read on the forward strand.
AAGCCAAACCCAAACCTGTACCTTCGTGCCGTCTAGTCAGGGAAGAATCGACCTGTTGAAAAGGTCGAAATAGCAAGTGCCAGCGGTCTTGAGGAATGCCGATGCCGGAGTCTTTCACCTCAAAACAAAAATAAGGAGTGCTGGCATTTACAGGAGAACAATCCGGCCGGTAGTCGCCCTTTATTTCACTGCCGTAGACCAGACGCCCGCTGAGTTTAACTTGTCCTTGTTCTGGGGTAAATTTGATGGCATTGGAAAGTAAATTAATCACAATTTGTCGCACTCGCCGTTCGTCGATCCAAACTTTAGTAATGCGGTAGTCGAGTTCTAAAGACAAACCGATGCGCTTTTTGTCTGCCCGCGGCTGCATCATTTTTATACAGTCTGTCGCGAGTTCGTGAACGCGAACCGGTTGTAAATTGAGTTCTACTTTCCCCGCTTCAATTTTAGAAAGATCGAGAATATCGTTAATTAACTGCAACAAGTGCTGGCCGCTTTTTTCGATCAGGTCTAAATAGTTGATTTGTCGATCGCTCAACTGTCCGGCTGTTTGCCGCAGCAGCAAGTCAGAAAAGCCGAGAATGCTGTTAAGAGGCGTCCGCAATTCGTGGGACATTGACGCTAAAAACTCGGATTTCAACTGAGAAGAATACTCTAATTGTTCGTTAACTTGGCGCAGGTTTTCTTGTGTCTGAGCCCGCTCGATCGCCGCCCCCAGAGTTCGGCAAGCAGCCTCCAGCACTTCTTGGTTGAGGGCGGTTTGCAGTTTTTTGACGTTGCGGGACTCCAGCGTCAGTACGCCAATAATTGTACCGTCGGTGGCTGCGATCGGAAAAATGCCCAGTTGTCCGATTCCCGGATGCCGAAATTCCGGCACGGCATTGGGATGTTGGGCATAATCCTCTACGAACAAAGGTTTACGAGTTTTCACCACTTCCCACAGCAAACCTATGCCGTAGGGAATGCCTTGGTCGAGCAATTCTTGCATTCCTGCGACTACGGGTTCCCCGTAAGTAGCCAAAAATTGACCAGAAACTTGGTTGCAAATCCCCGACGCTTGCCGGTCGTTTCCCTGGCCGTTAATCACCTTGACATCTCCGAAAGCTGCATTCATTGCCCCTACCAGATAGGTGAGGGCAAACTGACCTATTTCTTGCAAACTGTGAGAGTTTTGCAGGCGTTCGGTTAAACCTAAAAGAAAGCTCAGCCGCCTGACTTCTGCGTTCAAGCTAGCTTGGGAGTTTTGGTATACCGTAACATCTCTAAAGGTAAACAGCCGTCCGCCGCTGTTGGTAATCGTGGCGCACACCTCCAAACAAACCGCATTAGATTGCTCGAAATAATATGATAAACTTCCATCCTGAGATTTTTCGAGTGCTTGCTGAAAGTCTTGCCACTGCTCAACAGACAAGTAACCCCGATCGACAATTTCTGCAAACAGCAAGTGGCACTTGGGCTTTGTTGCCAGCCATTCTGGTGACAGTCCCCAGATTCCGGCCAATTTTTTGTTAAACAAAACTAAGCAGTCAGACGAGTCGAACATAGCGATCGCATTGTCTACTTGATTGAGAATTAGTTCTTGGTTTGCCCTCAACTGCTGCCAGTCTATCTCCATTTTTTTTGTGTCTGTAGCTCTTAGTTTTGTTGTCATAACTTTCTACGGATATGGCAAAAGCGATCGATCCCCCTTTACTTAATTTGACATAATTTTAGGTTTTTTGGCAGTGAGGGCGATCGATCGGTTTTGTGATCTGAGACACTTGATGGTTTCGGAGGGCGATCGGAGCCAGCTTTGAACTGCATGGGCTACACTGCTTAATCATCAGGGAATAAGGAGGGAAAGCATTACGACAGAAAGAGAATTTTTTAATAACAATGCTCTCAAAGTTGATGACCTCTGACTTGAAACTATTGTGTCCAACCCGTGCCAATTTGACCCCTAATAAAAACTAATTATGGTGATAATACAAGAGGATATTTCAAAAGACAATCACGACCTTACCTTGAATTTTATTAGCAATAATTGGGTTACTGGAATTAGCAGGTAAAGCAAGTGTTCCGTGCAATAAAATAGGGGTAAGGTACGCCCTTAGCACGCGAAGGAAGTGATATCAGTTTCAAATGATATCAGTTTCAAAAAAGCAACTGTATACCCGCGATCCCAACCCATACAAAAGCAGTTATTCCCAATTGTTTAATCTAAAATCGTTCGACAGAGCGCTAACGCCGAAGTCTCAAATAAAAAATGATATGAGTTATTGCGATCGCACTTAATGGTAAGGTGCGCCATCAGCGCCCTACAAAGGTGATTAAGGATCGCGAATTAAATAATTTACACTCTTGAAAGTGGGGTGGGCGTCCCGCCCGTCCAGAAAGGGCGGGCGGAACGCCCATCCCACAAGAACATCACGCATTGTAAGTTATTTAATTCTCATTCCTAAGTGCGATCGCACTTAATGCTTCTTAGGATTTTTCGGAAAAGGAATTCCCAAACTTTGGTGAAAAACAAGCTGAGTTTTATAAGTCAAGCGCCGGTTAACTTGTTTGATAATTTTTTCCAAAAGCGCATCGCCGGTTTTTTCTATCAAAGGTTGAGACATCGATCGAATAAACTTAGGAAAACAAACCCCCACAGCCAAATCTAGCTTCCACGTAGCACTGGTAATCGCAGGCGGCAGCTTAGCACGTTCCGACGCAGGCCAATCGGTGGCAAACTCTTGAGACGGTATTTCCAGTAGCTTCATCGCCGATCGAAAATCCACTTCATACCCAGGTGAGGTATAATCCGGAACCGGAATAGTCTTAATCAAATAGCAGCCTTCAGCATCCGGCGGCAGCAACTCTAAACCAATTCTGGCTTCAACACGGTAGCCGAAAGCCCCAAAACGCCCGATTAATAAATCATAGCCGTTTTCTCCGATCGGCTCGGCCTTCATCGGCCAAGCGCACTGGCAAAACCAACTCTTGTGGTTGTTCAAATGCTTCGCCACCGTCTCAGCATCCGCGTACATCTCCATGCTGTCTTCAAAATATGCGTGAAACCAAATCGGCTCAACTTCCTCTACTGCATCGGCACTTGCACTTTCGGGCTGTCGGAAACTCACATCTGGGTAGTAATTTTGGTCAGAAGCTTCAAAAGTTTGATATTCAGCGGAATCCTGCTTCATCCTATACTCTCCTGTAATACGCACCGATCGGGTTGGGGATGTGTTCAGGAAGTTTTCTCCCTACAATTGAGAAATCGATAGTAACAAAACTTACCCTTAGTTCAGCATAACTCGACTTATGAAAGCATTTGTAGCAGGAGCCACAGGTCAGACTGGCCGCCGAATCGTCGCAGAATTAGTCAAGCGAGGCATTCCGGTGCGCGCCTTAGTCCGAAATTTAGACACAGCTAGACAAATTTTACCACCGGAGGCTGAGTTAGTGACCGGGGATGTATTAAATGCGACTTCCCTGGGCAATGCCATCGGCGATAGTACGGTATTGCTGTGCGCGACAGGGGCGGCCCCTGGTTTTGACCCGACAGCGCCTTACAAGGTGGATTTTGAAGGTACTAAAAATTTGGTGGATGCAGCTAAGGCTAAGGGCATTGAGCATTTTGTGCTGGTGACTTCTCTGTGCGTCTCTCAGTTTTTTCACCCGCTGAATTTGTTCTGGCTGATTTTGGTTTGGAAGAAACAAGCTGAGGAATATTTGCAAAAAAGCGGCTTGATTTATACGATCGTTCGTCCGGGCGGTCTCAAAAATGATGATAATTCAGATGCGATCGTCATGAGGAGTGCGGACACAATGTTTGAGAGCAGCATTTCGCGCACCAAGGTAGCCCAAGTGTGCGTGGAAGCGCTGTTTCTGCCGAATTCTCGCAACAAGGTTGTCGAAATTGTCGCGAAGCCGGAGGCTCCGCAAAAGAGTTTTGAGGAGTTGTTTGCCAGTGTGATTTGATTGAATTAGCCTCGCTTGGGTTCGGTGCGTCAATCGATTTTAGATTTTAGATTTTAGATTAAAGAATTGAAGCATTGACCCCACCGATAAATTCGGGGGGCAAGTTTCATCGGATACAGGTTTTTTATTTCTGGACGGATGAATCCGGGGGCTTGTATCCTGGATGCTTTCGGTCAGACAAAAAACCATTTGATTTGGATCGCAGATGTTGCACAATTGTCAAGAACAGGCAAGATGCCTGTTCCACAAAAGTGCATTTTCTTGTGGGGTGGGCATCCTGCCCGCCCAAAAAAGGCTTATCGAGAATGGTGCAAGATGTGATTTGAGTCAAAGATTGGGGCTGACGCACCCTACAACAATTTTCCGATCGCCAAATCTGGCAAAATCTTAATAGTTTTACGATTCGCCGTTAAATTTTCTCTCTCCCAGCATGAAAACTCTCAAGTGGCCAGCTTGGTTCCCCTATCCGATTTCGTGGTTAAGGGCATTTGCTCTCGCTCAGAGTTTTAGTTTTGTCCTTCGCAGGGGCATTCCTTTTGTCAGCAACGATATCGGCTTTCTGACTCTACTGCTGGCGGCTTGGCTGATTCAGTTGCCTTTGTTTTTTGTTTTTCATTTGTTCGCCGTCAAAATCTTAAATCCCTTACTAATTATGCTGCCGGGGCGCTGGCGGGTTGCGCGCAAGTTCAAGCGCAGGCACACTGGTATTCGATCGCACTTGCGAGAAGGCTTGAATGCTGTTGTAGTGATTTTTTTTGCATTTAATCTGTCGCTGCTGGTGCAACTTGCTATTTTTTATTGGCCCGCGCGATCGATCGATCCGGCTCAGTTACTAACAGGAATATCTACTCTGACAAATGTTGCCGTAGCGGGTGAATTAGATTTCTGGCTGATTAAATTGGCGGGCGTTTTATCGAGTCTAACGCTGGTAGCCGCGCCGCTATATCAATACGATTTTCGGGTGCGCCGGATGCGGGCGGCTCGAAAATTAGCCGAAATTTCGGAAATGGAAATGACTTGGCTAGAAGCTGAGAAATTGGGCCGTCGAAAAAGAGGTTTGCTGAGGCGATCGGAAATTCAAATCCTCGGATTTATACTTTTAATCGGCGCTGTGATTGGCGGCGGTGTTTTTTTAGTTGCCAATTTGCCGGGAAATCAGCAGTTTTCGCAGTCGGGGAGTGAGGTGAGAAAATTCCCGCCGCTGGCTATGAAAACCGGCGATCCTTACATTCGAGCGCTAATGCGAACTATTTCAGCTAGCGAGTCGAATGTTGCTCGACCTTATCACGTTGTTTACGGTGGCAAATACATATTAGATTTGAGCCGCCATCCTGACTGGTGCGTGAAGATTGTTAATGGCCCGAATCGAGGCAAGTGTACTACCGCTGCGGGCCGGTATCAATTTCTGACTACGACTTGGAAGGAGAAAGCTAAGCGCTATCAGGCCCGTCGTGCTAATTTTTTATTCTGGGAAGACTACAGTTTTCAACCAGAAGATCAGGATGCTGTGGTTTATGCTTGGTTGAGCGATCGCAAGTTTTGGAAAGCTGATATTTCAGAGATGCTGCGGCAGGAAAGATTAACTGAGGTATTGCGGATGCTTTCGGGAACTTGGACGAGTTTGGGATATGGAATTGAGAACAATTCTATGAGTTCTAGTTTGCCGAAAGTCTACCGGGAAATGCTGCGGGAAGAATTGGAAAATGCAGGTTCTTAGGTTAAATTAACACAAAGGTAGGGACACGGCACTGCCGTGTCCGAGAGATATCCGGTGCAATCTAGCAGATTTAATAAAACTCAGGACTAAGGGCAAAAAAATGGTTTTATCCGCTATTACTAGGGGTAATATCGTTTCCGGTTGCACTCAGAAATGATATAGAGGACACGGCGCCGTGCCGTTTCCCTACAATTAATCGCGGTAGGGAAACGGCACTGCCCTGTCGAAAGCTGTGGGTAATATTAATTCCGATGCTACCGGATTTGATATAATCACTATTTCAATTCTGGTAAAAATGCTGTCAAACACTTGTACAGTTCTAATCCCGGCCCTGCTTGCAGCGGATAAAGCTTGTCGAAATTAATGGGGTTTCCCGGTGCTAATTTCCACTCGGTTTTCTGTGCTGTTTTCGGGGAAATTTCGATCGCTACCGTGAGGTTAATAATGTTGTTCTGCTGGGGGATTCCCCGGAAGCAGTAACTTTTTCCCGTGCGTTGGTCGGAATCGCTGCCGGTGATGTATCTGTCTTGTTTGCGAAATTGAATTTCTCGAAAAGGTCGATCGATCCCAAAGGAGTCTCGGTAGCGGTAGTCTCCATCGGGCAAGCTTTGCACAGTCGGTCTAATTTGAGCTATAACTGTTGGTGCTACAAGGGGATGCGGTACAAAAAACATAGCTAAAGAATGATAACTTGTAGGGGCAGCTTTTACCAACCATCAGTGCCTAAGACCAATCATCTCATAAACCCGCCCCCGCGCAACGATAAATCGGCATTTACCTCTTTCAAAATACAAGGTGCGGGTTTCACCAGATATATTTTAGGTAGCTAACAGTAGAGATAAACCGGCCCCCTGCCGATCGCATAAAATTTTGTCAAAAACATGAAAAAATCTCAATCTCAGTCTTTAATTTTGTGGCGGCAAGTGGGAGGCGTGGCAGCTTTGCAGGGGGCAATTACTCTGACTTGGATGCTTTACCGACTGTATTTGCCTCAACTTTTAGCGGGATTTGGTTTCGCGGGATTCGACAGGGGTATCGGAATTTTAGAGGATTCTTTGGCAATTGCGATCGAACCTTTTTTTGGCTGGCTTTCTGACAAGCAGCGTCACTGGATGGGCACTCGTTTTCCGCTAATTGTTGTCGGCACTATTCTGTCGTCGGTGCTATTTATTGCGATTCCGGTTATTTTTATTTTCGGCAATCCAGTCTCGCCCCTGCGCTGGATTTTGCCTGCGGTAATAGTAGCTTGGTCGATCGCAATGGCGATGTTTCGATCGCCCGCAGTGTCGCTGTTGGGCCAATATGCAACTCAAAGCCAGTTGCCCCAAGCCATGAGTTTGTTGGTGCTTGTAGGGGGATTGGTTGGGGCGGCAAGGCCTGTTGCGGGGGATTTTATTCTGAGTTTGGGGCCAGCTTTTGCTTTTGCTGTTGGTTCGTTTGTATTGTTGGGTGCGGTGGCTTTTTTGCGATCGGTTAATCCTGATGTTGCGCTGTCGGAATTGCTTCCGGCTAGTGCAATTTCTGAGGGAGTTTCTATCACAGCGGTGGGGTTAATTGCGGTGACGGGAATCGCTGTTGCTTGGGGAAGTCGGGCGATGGGGGAACGGATTTTGCCCCATGTTTTCCAAACTCAAATAGCCGGTGTTGATAGTAAGTTGTTAATGGCGGGATTTACTTTGGCTTTAGCTGTTGCTTCTTTGCTAGCTGGGGTGATTGCGGTGCGCTGGGGAAACCAGCGGATGCTGTTGGGTGGATTGGTAGCAACGGCTATTTTGCTGTTAGCAATGGTTTTTAGTCAGGGGTTGGTGATGGTGGCTGCGACTGTTTTGGCTGTGATTTTTACCAACAGTTTGATTGCTACTGGTACAGTTCCTTTTGCTTTGTCTCTGGTACCTCCGCGCAGAGGAGGATTCGGCGTAGGGTTGTATTTTGGCGGTTTTTCCCTGGGGATGAGTTTATACTCTGTGGTGTTTGTGGCACCAAAGGCGATTCCTGCTGTTACAACGGCGATTGTGGGGGCGATCGCCTTTTTGATTGCTGGTGTCTGTGTCGTCGCGGGCGATCGGCTTAAACAGGAGGGGCCTGTAACAAATTAATAAGCTGTTCGGCATTTAAAGGAGGATAGTAGGGTGCGGAGCGTAAAGAAGCGTTTCCCATGTATAGTAAGTGTTCTAGCTGACGCACCTTACCTGGCTCGTTAATGGTTTAAATGCGTAACAGCTTAAGACTTGTTATGCAGTTTTACTCGATCCCTGACTCTCGTAAATAATTATTTCATGGTTTTCTTTCTGTTACCTATCTGAATAATAATAAAAATATTGAGCCAAGCCCTGAGAAAATTGACGGGCGCATATCTAGGGATAAACTGAGGATACTGCTATGTTTTGTGTGACGCGAGAAACAAAAAATTTAGGGCGGGTTGAAACCGGAAATTCGGAACGGCGAGACTCTATAATCTCTGCGTCCAAAAGTATCCGTATTGTCCGATCGCGAGTTTACAAAGATGAGGCTTTGGTGTCTGCTACCCTGGCCGGACTGCCAAGTCTTTTGGCATCCCTCGAAAGCTTTCGCGAGCAGTAGAACTTGGCATTTTCTCTTGCTATATATGCAGGGCGCGTTGAGGTTGGTGATAGCGGCTGCAAACTAAGCACGGGCTGTTTTGATTGCACCTGAAATCCGCCTCGATTTGAGTATAGTTTTGCTCTGCTGAACTATTGCAGGACGCAGAAACCTGGTTGTTTACACAAAAACATTTTGACAGCCGTTTTTTGTGGTATAAAAACCAGGTTTCTTGGTTTTTTGTCTGTAAGTCTTGTGTTAACAAAATTTATTTGTCAGTGTCATCGGGTGCGATCGATCCCTCTACCTCTTGGGAGGAACGGCTTAACATAGAGTCGTGCAGGTGTTCGCTGTGCTGCCTTTCTTGAGCCATTAATTCTCTGGCTTTTTCTTCAGCAATTCCCTCCCGAGGTGTTTCTAGCTCGTGGGAGGAACGGTTGAGCATAGATTCTTGCAAGTGTTCGCTATGCTGCCTTTCTCGTGCAATTAGTTGTCTAGCCTGTTCTTCTGCGTTCATGAGTAGTTTCTCCAATTGCTGGTTAGAACCGATTATATTAAACTGCCACAATTTGAGGGTAAATGTAGCCAGATTAACATAAAATTTTACAAAAATTTGTAGGATAAAATTTTGAGTTTGCTGGCGGTGGGGAGCGGGATCGGTGGTTGCCGAGCTAATTATTGCCAGACGCCGGAAAAGATATTTTTGACTGCGATGGCAATTCGATTTAAGTCTTCCTTCAGCAGCGGCGGCCAAGAAACTCCTCTGCGCAGTCCAGCTTCAAATTGCTGCAAACCTTCTACTGACAGTAAATGCAGTGCCGAGATTAATTGTCGATCGAGCATTGGAGATTCTTGCAGCCCTTCAAACAATATTTTTAAAGCTAATAAAATCGATGTCACTTGTCCCGGTACGGGCGGCTGACCTTGTTTGAGACGCATCAGGAAGGCGTCGGGATTTTTCTTGGTTTCGAGGGCGGTTCCTTGGTCGATCAGAAAACTGCGGGCTGTTTTGTAATCCATTTGACGTGCGATCGATCTCCTGCAATTAATTAGCTGGCATTATATCACTTTTTGTCTCGCTCAATTTGGTAATATATTTCGATAAAGGCTAAACTACAGCTACTCGTGAGGTGTGCCAGCCCTGTACTCGAAAGCTACTCGTGAGGTCGCGTCCTGTACCCGAAAGCTCTCGTAAGGTGCGCCGAAGAGCACCCTACAGCTACTCTTGGTAAGTCCAAGCGTATCTAAATTTTACAGTCAAGTTTGATGAAGTTTTTGTGGGGTAGGTTCTCATAACCCGCCCACAAATCTAACTTAGATGCCCAACAGCTTAGTTATGAGTAGGTTTTACAGAACGGACAAATAAAACAATGGCCAAACGGCAGGGAAAGAGCATAAAATCAAAAATTTACCGCTACTTGTGGCTGCTTTTTTTGTGTGTGAGCTTTCTGTTAGTTCCGCTCATCAAAATAATCGCTGCCGATACGCCATTTCCCCCACCCGCTCCTATTGAAAATAATGCTACTTTTGGAGCGAGGATTCAAAGGACTATGGGGCTACTTGCGGCTAGCACTCCAAAAAACCGCCGCCAAGTGCGTATTCTATTCTACGGTCAATCCATCACAGAACAAGATTGGTGGAAAGATGTAGTAAAGGATTTGAAACAGCGATTTCCCAATGCAGATTTAATTGTGGAAAATCGGGCGATCGGAGGATTTTATGCCCCAATTTTAATCCGTCCCAGCGAACACGATTTGTACCCTTTTTATCCTGATTTGCTAATTTTTCACGTCTACGGAGGCGGTGAAGATTACGAAACCATAATTGCCAATGTCCGCCGTCGCACTGCTAGCGAAATACTCTTGCATTCAGACCACATCGACTGGATGCCGACAGGCAGCAGCGACGACCCAGAACAAGTAAACAGATACGAATGGCACAATACTCATTCTACTCAATGGCTGCCTGAGTTAGCCGATAAATACGGCTGCGAAATCGCCGAAATTCGCGAACCTTGGCGCAGGTATTTGAAAGATAATCGCTTGCAGCCACAACAGCTATTGAAGGATGAAATTCACCTCAACGATTGGGGAAATTTTCTGCTAGCTGCTTTCATTAAACCGCACCTGCGATACAACCCAAATTCTTCTCAACCGCAGCAGGATTTAGTTAAAACCTATACAGTTGGCAGCGATGTTAAATGGCAAGATGGGAAGTTGGTTTTAGAATTTGAAGGAAATAGAATAGATGCGATCGCCGATAAAACCTTCAACGGCAACGCAATTTCTGCTAGAATTGCGATCGACGGCAAAAAACCCTCAGAATTTCCTGAACTTTACAGCATCACCAGACCTAGCCTCAGTCTTGGTGTCGCTTGGCCGGCTATTCTCCAAGTATCCAGCCAAAAACCGCTAATCGTCGAAGATTGGAAAGCCGTAATTACTGAGATTAACAGCGACGCCAGCAAGTTTAAATTTGACGTTGTAGGTTCTAAAACAGGTTACGACGGCAGCGGTAAAAACGGCGAACTTTTTATCTCAAACTCTGGCCGCGTCGTGATTGAAGCGAGAAACTGGTGGCTGAAAAATGCCTATGAATACTCTAAAAAACAGACGCCTAAAGGCTTTGAGATTTCCTGGCAGGTGCGCCCGATGTTTGTTGATTCATACGTTCGGCCAAAGATTGCAGATTCAAGCCGCGAATACCCTACAACATTAGCTCAGAATTTGAGCAACTCCAAACACACCCTCGAAATCGTCCCCGAAACTGACGGGAAAGTGCCAATTAAAGCAATTCGAGTGTATCGCCCTCCTTTCTCCAATCTAAAGTCTCAAGTTGAAAGTTTTAAACCGCAGATATCAGCGGATGAACGCAAATAAACGCTGATGCAATTTTATCAGCGTTTATTTGCGTTCATCTGCGGTTGAAAAAATCTTCATGTTATTTTTTAGCCATCGCCTTACCGACGTTGGGCGTTGATGATTCTTCAAACCCTTAATATTTAAGCATCTTGACAAGCGAATTTCTTGATGGTACCCGCCACGTGATTTATCCGTCGAATCAATCGAAAGCATCTCAAATCGAAAATCCTCAAGAAAGAGCATTTATCTCGCGCAAGTCAATCCAAAATCTAAAATCTAAAATCTAAAATCGAATGACTCCTGACTCCGGCTAAAATCGCCAAGATTATCAACTTTTCGGAATCCCCAACTCGTGAAACATCCACAGCGATAAAAACAAATCCGCGACAAAAATAAACACCCAAGAAGTTACCACCGCCGCCGTTGCAGCTTGGCCTACTCCTTTCCCTCCACCCGCCGTCGTCAACCCCCAACCGCAACCGACAAGGGCAATTATTAACCCAAAAATAAAACTCTTAATCGCCACATTTACTAAATCCCAAGGCCCCAAAAAAGTCCGCACCGATTCCAAAAATACCGACGGTTCCAAATTGTAAAAATTAACCGCCACAAACAGCCCGCCCAAAATCCCCACCGCTACCGCAAAAATTGTTAAAATCGGCAGCATGATGCAGCAAGCTATCACCCTCGGCACTACTAAATAATCAACCGGATTTGTTCTTAACATATACAGGGCGTCTATTTGTTCCGTCACCTGCATTTCTCCTATCTCCGCCGCAAAGGCAGAACCTACTTGTCCCGCCACCACGCCGGCCGTTAAAAGTGGTGCTAATTCGCGACAAAATGCCACAGCAAAAGCACCTCCAACCGCCCCAACCGCCCCAAACCGAACCAATTCTCTGCCGGATTGAACGGTAAAAATCATGCCGGCAAAAAGGGCTATTAGCAGCACGGAGCGGAAGGAATCCAGGCCTACTGTTACTAAATGTTCCATGATTTGGCGGCGGTCTATTTTGCCTTGGAGTATCCGCAGCAGCACTTGGCCGCCCAGGAACAGCGTCACTAAAAACCGCTGAAACCACCTGCTCTTGAAGGTTTCATCTAAATGTCGATCGCGTTCTTGATATTTTTTAACCAATGACTGAGGGCTCGCGATTAATTGCAAACAGGGCGAAGCACTGCCACATAGAGATTTTCGGCAATCCTACAGCAATTATTCCACGATTTGTCAACATATATTTTCTGTCTGCCTGCCCGGCAGTTGGTACGCTATACTTTTTTAGATTTTAGATTGGCACTGATTGATTCTGCGGTAATCATCACTCATTTCCCAATCTAAAATCTAAAATCTAAAATCTAAAATATTATGACTATTCGGCAAGCAACAAGTCGATAAACTTATCCAACTGTTCATTATATTTTTCGGCTTGATCCTTGCCAATTCTCAGCAGTTCCGATATCTTCTCTTCCGAGGCATCATCAATCGGCAGCGGTTGTTCGCGGTTCAAATCTGGACTAATTCTCAAATATTGATTCGGTCTTTCAACCGCATCGTAAATTTGGATTATTTGATAATTTACAGTTTCAGCAACTCCCGTCATCATGATATTAATCAAAGGCTCAACCCACTCAACTTGACCCCAATTTTTCACTTCTTCGTAGGGGAATTTTTTCTGAGCTTCTCCCGTCCCCAAGGATAAAATTACCATATCTTTTGCTGTCGGGCCTTTGTCGCGGCGCTCGTCTGGAATTCTGAATTTATTTCTAACTTCTGCATAGGCACAAAGTGCCGGATTGTTTGCGAATACTCCCCCGTCAATTAAAGCGTAGCGTTCGTTAGTCAAAGAGTAGATTTTTGGAACTTCAAAATAAGAGGGAGCGGCAGATGTGGCTCTGGCTATATCTCTGATAAAATAGTCTTCTGCTGGATATTGTTGAGCATCTATTCGATCGAAAAAGTGAGCTTTTCTCCTTTCGATGTCGTAACTGGAAATTAAACAAGGTTTTAGCAGTTCGCTGAGTTTGCAATCTCTAAAGTTTTCCCAAAATAATTTTTCTAAGCGATCGCTCGCATATTTCTCATCTATCAAACCGTCTATAGATCTGAGTTTTTGCCAAAATGAACTCTTAAAAACGTCGCGACCGCTCTTAATCGAAAAATTAACAGCGTCTTGGGCAGACCACCGAGGTCTGCTGGGATTTTCAGGATCGGGACACAAATAGATGCAAGTTAAAATTCCTCCCGCACTCGTGCCGGCGATTAAATCAAAATAGTCAGCTATTCTCGCATCTGGGTTGCCACTTTTCTGTTGCAGCTTTGACTCAATGCTAACTCCTACTTGCGCGGGGATAATTCCTCTAATTCCGCCTCCATCTATGGATAAAATCCTGGTATATTTAGCCATAATTGTTGTCTATATTGTTGTCTATTCTGGATGTTTGCTCGTTTCCTGCAGTCCTGGACGCAAAAGTGGTTTGACGGGCTACTCATAGCGGTAATGTGGGCGGCCCGGCACACCCTACATACACCAGATTCTAGGTTTATGAAGTACACCCCCGTTCGCGAGTACCGTAGGGACACGGCAGTGCCGTGTCCCTACCTCTGCTGTCCTAATCTACCATCTCAAATCTAAATTTAATTGGCGGGCTGCGATCGTATAGCGAAAAATGTATTCTACAATTTCAACGTAATTGTAGGCGGCCGCTGGCGAGTTTGCCCAGACTGTGATGCCGTGATCGCGAATTAACAAAGCGGGTACAGAGGGTGCAGAAATGGCAAAGAATTCGCCAATTTCCTTGGCTATTTTAGGGACTTCCAAATAATTTGCAAATAGGGGTATCGCCACCTGCGGGTTTTCCTCCCATATCCCCAAACCTTTCAGCATTTCGATCGCGGGTAAAGGCACTGCATCTCCTGCTGTTAGCCGAGAAACTAAATTTGCCTCGATGGAGTGGACGTGATAGCAAGCTTTAGCGTCTGGAAAACAATTGTAAACTGCTAAATGAATGCTGGTTTCGGCCGAAGGGCGGCTGTCGGGAACAGGTTGCTCGACAATTGCGCCGTCTGAGCTCATTCTGATAAAATCTGCTTCTGTTAACTGCCCTTTCGCGCGGCCGCTAGCAGTAATCCAAAAACTGCCATCTGGTAAGCGGGCTGAAAGATTGCCAGCAGTACCAACCATCCAACCGCGATCGTAAAAATGTTTGGCTGCTGCAATTAAATCGGATCTCAAATCGCCACTCATTTTTTATAAATCCTCAGTTTTTGATCTACTTTTTAGGTTAATAGGAATTGCGCTCGCCTATCTAAACGTAGGGTAATTCGTGCAAAGCTTATATCAAATTCGGTCGCATCGGACTTATCTGCACGGAGGCGGGTTTATTATATTGTTTATTACGGGCAATTATTGTTGGTGAACCCGCCCCTACAAAATTTAACATCATACAATACCGATGCAAACGGAATTTATATTACCTGAGAAAGGCGATAGTTTCAATTCCATTTCTGGGACAAACTTTCCAAGATATCAAAAAAATTATCCCATTTAGTATAAGGCTTTTGTTGTTCGTCTAGATACTGGGCAAGCCGATCGCGCGCAAACACCGACGAAGCCTGCAAAGCCATATTAAAATCCGTCAGCGAATCTCCGATTGCCACCTGTTCCTCGGCGGGGTGCTGCCCCATCACCCGCACCTTAGACACCAATTCCTCATCTCCTTCAAACTCAGAATTGACTTGCAAGCGAGGGCCGCTAGCGTCGACATCCACAGCGTAAATAACGCTCGCCCGGTGTACCAAATCGCCCATTACCGTCTCTACCATGACCCGAAGACCGCCGGACACGATCGCAAAATCTACCTTTTTCTCGTCCAAAAAATCCAGCAATTCCACCAATCCCGGCCGCATCAGCTTTCCCCTAGAAAATTCCACAATTTCCCCGTAACATTCCGAGGGAATAGACTCTAGTATCTGCCGCACTCCCGATCGCAAACTCAGCCTTCTAGCGTATATTTCAGGCATCAGTTGAGACGACAATTCCGGTGCGAAATGCTTGAGCATTGCCACAAAAGTTTCTTCAACGGTTATCGTCCCGTCAAAGTCGCAGAATACCACCCGTTGCTGACTGTTCGGGATAGTAGATTTTTGCTTGTTATCGGTCATTGCCAGTCGCACCTTTCGAGAACGGGAAAAGTTTACACAATTCATCGTACACTGTCGAGCGACTGAGCGCGACAGCCAACAACTAATAGCGACGCGCTGTTTGTTGGCAATTGCCCGCAGGATTTTATGCAGATTCTTCGAGAGAATCTTCGAGGGAATCTTCGTCGAGGGAATCTTCGTCGAGAGAATCGTCGTCGAGAGAATCTTCGTCGAGAGAATCTTCGAGGAATGCTTCTACATCCTGCTTTGGGTTTTTTGTCTTTTGAGGGTTAGACTTAGCCGGCAAACAGATTAAATTATCATCCTCAGTATTAATCAAACCTTTCGATCGCAACTTACCCATCAGCCGCGTCACCGTCACCCGCGTTGAGCCGATGGCGCTGCCAATTTGAGCGTGAGTCAACGTCCAAGGCAGCCGGTAGCCCCGAACCACCTCCGGTTCGTCCTCACCTACGTAAGGTTCGCCGAACTCTTCGATCAACAAAGTGAGAAATCCCAGCAGTCGGTCGATCGTCCGGCGCTGTCCCAAAGTGCTCAGCCAGAGAAGTTTCCGCTGGTGCTGGTAGCGAAACGCATCCAAAATTTCCCTGCGAAAGTGAGGCCAATTATCCAAGTCGTGCCAGTACATCCACACTACGTGAGTTTGATCGGCATGGGCGTAAGCTTGGAGAGTAAACGGAGACTGAGCAACCAGTTCAAAAGGCTGACCGGCGCCGACGAAGCCCAAAAAAGCTTCTTCTGTAGTTTTGTCAGCGGATTTTGACTTCGCCGCTGCGGCGCTAACTTGAGCGCTGCCTACGAGCCGCACAGAACCTTTCTGGACTAAATACAGCAGTCCGGGTCTTGCGGGAATCCGCTCGTCTTTGCTAAAAGTCCGGCAGCGGTAGTGTTCCTGGGCCCAGTCGATAATTCGCTGCCAAGTGATAAACGGTCGATCGATAGTCTCTAGAGGTGTGGAAGTTGATTGCATAGGTGAGGCTCTGGGATATATTTAATCATTGACAAAAACGGTTTTTGCTCGCAGCGCGATACAAAGTGAGACAGCCAACCCCCGATCAAGCTTGCACGCTTCTTAACTGTGCAGATTTTTCTTAGTTTTACCGAAAGATTCAATGTAGCAAAAAATACATCAAAATGGTAGAGGTCAGCAAAAAATTTGTCGTAAATTTATTGTAATATTTAGCCCAAAAATCGCTATAAAGCAGATTAATTCGATGTAGCCCCGTCCGAGGGAGTCGATCGAGCATCTCTGACATCAGCGGTTTAACGTACAACAACAGTGCAAGCGGTAACAGTCAACAGTCCCTGTTACCGCAGGAGCGGCCGATATGGATACAGCAAATCTCTCGCAGTGCCCAGAACTTACAGTGAAGTGTTTCTTGCTTTCAAGGTTCCAAAGCGCGATCGCCCAGCAAGAGACACTAGGGAAAATTCCGTTAAATCTCATAGGTGACACCATTCTCAAGAACGGGCAAGATGCCCGTGAAGCGAGAGATGAATTTTCTTCTCGCTTCACAGGCATCTTGCCTGTTCCTAAACAAGTAATTGAGAATGGTGCAATATTTCCGTTAAATCGGAGTAAAGATAGCGCGCGGGTGCTGTACGTGTCTGCGATCGCCCTGAAATTGGCTAAAACTTGGCAGCAGACACCGCAGACAATCGCGGCACAGTTGGCCGAAACTCTCGAACCGCTGTGCTACCCAGATTTCGCCGTTAAAGTCGCGCCGGCGGGAATTATTGAGTTGGAGTTGACTGATGCAGGTTTAGCCGTCTGGTTGCAGCGTTTAGCTCAAACGAACCTCCCAGTTCCAGAATCTAGAATATTATCTCCTGTTGTGTGTGCCGATCGGCTGTTTCCCATTCAGTACAGCCACGCGCGCTGCTGTTCCCTGCTGCGAATGGCCCACCGCGATCGGATAATTGCGATCGCCCAGCCCGATGTCACTACAGCGCCGCAAATTTGGTCGCTGGCGAGTCCAAATCCTATCCCTTGGATTGATGAGGGCGATCGACTGCGGTTAGTGCATCCAGCAGAACGCAGTTTAATATCGCAAATGTTAACAGTGTTAGATAATTTATATCCGAATTTTGAGGCAAAAAAACTCGAAAAACCTGTCAATTATTTCAAATTAGCCAATAATTTGAGCGAAGCCTTTCAGATTTTTTACAGCCAGTGCCGAATTTGGGGAGAAGTTAAAATAGAACAGCCAAAACTCGCCCAAGCCCGATTGGGTTTAATCTTAGCAACTCAATCTTTGTTGCGCTCGCTGCTCGAAAATTTCTTTAACGCTATTGCTCCTTTAGAGCTTTGAATTAGTCAGAATAAAAAAAATACTCAACAAAAAATAGATGAATTTACTGTATTTTGGGCGCTGGTTTCTGACAATTTTAACTTTTGAAACCTCACCGATTGAGGTGTTCTTTTTGCCAGGTTAAAGGAATCTAAAACAAATCGCGATAACCCGTAACTTTTTGACCGAGAAATAGCAGCAGGGCGATGCAGTTTAAAACTGTGTGAATTTTTCGCCAGCGGTGCGAGCGATCCTCCTGATAAATTTCCGGCGTAACTGCCCAGGAAAAACCTTTAACAGTGCCGCAGTGATGCCGTAATAAAAATGATAAACCAGCCTTTCATCATCCCTGCGAAAAATCGCCTATTGAAATCCGCAAACTACCAAACCGACACCAGTTGAAACGGGAAATACTCCCCGCCAAAGTTTCTCTTTTGCTAGATATAAAAATCCAAAACAAGCAATTGTCTCGGCAAACATTAGTATAATGAAAGCCACTTGCATCGGCGATTTGCTCCACAACTCCTTCTCCACAATACTGTTAAAATAAATAGAGTAGGCAAGGGCAATTAAGGTAATTCCGACGGGAGCATCTCACTTTTGCAGTTAAGCTATAAATTGGAGTTTTAAGGCAGGAGGCCCGAGGCTGCGGGGCAGGAGGAAAGAGGAAGAAGGAAGGAGCCAGAAGAAGTGTTTTTACAAATATGAGATGCTCCCATTCCGACGATCGCACCAGTGAGCAATATGCCCAATTTTAGGTGTTCCGGGCCGACAACCGGGGGAATTTTGCTTTTGCTACCGTCAGCGGTTTGCAGCGGTCCCAGGCGAGTCTGTCACGCCCCATTCACAACAGTGCCAATAATTGGGAATACTACCGCTACTGCGAGGGCTGAATGGATGAGTGCCATTATATATTCAAGTTCCACATTGAATTGCTTTTTTATAATGCCTACTATAGTTTAATCCGTTACAGGGGACACTCGAGCGCTGCTAACTTCTGCGATCGGCAACGTTACTGTAAATTTGCTACCGACTCCTTCGGTACTGGTAAATGTAATATCGCCACCATGCAAATCAACGCATTTTTTGACAATGCTCAGCCCTAGTCCAGTACCGGGAATTCGAGTGACATTTTTAGCCCGGTAAAAAAACTCAAATAGCCGTTTTTGGTCTTCAGCAGGAATACCAATGCCTGCGTCTTCTACCGAGAAAACTACCTCGGTTTCGGTGACTTTTAGTTCAAGAGTTACTTGAGTATTTGGGAGGGAATACTTAATAGCATTAGACACCAAATTTATCAAAATCCGCCGGAGCAAGCTTGCCTCCAAACACGCAGTCGCAGAGGGGCTGTGATTGACAAAAATCAGCGCCACCTGAGAATTTTCAGGTTTCAATTTCTGGCTGTTCTGAAACTCTTCTACTACCTGATTGCAAAAGCTTCCTAAGTCTAGCGGGATTATGCAAAACGCAACTTTCCCTGACTCAACTCGGTTGATGAGCAGAACATCGTCTAATAACAAATCTATGCCTTTTGCTGCTGCTTGAGTTTTATCTATCAGTTCTTGTTTTTTATCCTCTGTTAATTTCAATTTGTACTTACTAAGAAGTTGTGTAGTACCAATGATGAAGTTCAAAGGATTGCGAACGTCATGGGATATCATGTACAATAAAGATGTTTTGCTCTCGTTAAGTTCTTGGGCTGTTTGCAGGGAGCGATCGAGTTGGTCGTGAGACAATTTTAGGGTTAAAGACAACTGCCGCGATCGCAACAAAATCTCCACCCGCGCTTGCAATTCTATCTTCTCAATCGGAGCTAGAATTAAATCATCTACTGTCTGCCAGAGAAATTGCGTTGCCATCCCCACATCCGACCGCGATGTAATTAAAAGAAAAGGCAGAATAACCGGATGTTCGGCTTGTTTTTTTTTTGCTACCCACTGCCAGTGGCGTTTGAGGGCAAGACCGTCAATAATACCCATGCCAAAGGATTGATTGAATTGCGATAAATCGTCAATTTCATTAGTTGAAGTGGGCAGCAATACCACGTAGTTAACTGCTAACCATTCTAACAAGAGGCGGCGATTTTCTTTTTGTTCGACAAGCAATAAAATTTGACTCACGGAGGTTCTCCTAGCAAGCTGTGAACAAGGCTCAGTAACTGTCTAACGGCCAAAGGTTTTATTAATATGCTGCGAGCACCGTGGCATAAGCTTTCCTGCTGAATCACAGCGCTTTGTTTGGGCGAAAGTATTAAAAAAGGGATTTGGTGACTGCGCAGTTGTTCGCAGCAATCCCAAATCCGGCGGTCGAAACCAGAAATATCTACTAAAGCTATCCCGATTTTATGAGGCTCGTCGATCGCCCGTCCAAACTCCTCAAAGCTGGAAGCCATCATCGTCTGGTATCCTTCTTTGTGCAGAAATTGCGACAGCAGTTCCAAATTGCGCTGGTTGCGATCTACCGCCAGAATTCTTGAATTGCTAATCATCCATCCATCGATTTTAGATTTGAGATTTTAGATTTTAGATTGAAGCAGGGTGGGGGATGCGAGGGGGAGCGAGACTACCATACAAATGAGAGAGACAGATTGGGAGCATCTCAATGAAAGCAGTTAAGCTAGAAATTGGAGTTTTAAGGCCCGAGGCCCGAGGCTGCGGGGCAGGAGGAAAGAGGAAGAAGGAAAGAGGAAGAAGGAAGGAGCCAGAAGAAGTGTTTTTACCAATATGAGATGCTCCCGACAGATTGTACTAATAAATTAACATTAAATTATGCAATAAACTAACTATTTCAAAATTAGCCGGGATTAGCCCAAAAACAGCAGAAATAGCCCCGCTTCAATCTTCACTTTCTACATCCATCCAGAGCGGCGCAGCGCTCAAAATGCCGCGCAGTCCCCGTATTGGTTTGCTGACTTTGATACCGTAGCGAGTAATATCGAGTTCTCGCATAGTTTTCTCGAAATTGCTGACTCGTTTTTTAATGACTCCGATCGCCTTGCAGATTTCTGTTCCAGCCTGCAACTGATGTTCCAGGTAGCGTATAAACACAAGACTATCCGCCAAATAGCTAATGCCGACCTCGGTCATTCGGAAATCTCCAGCAAGAGTTTCTATTTCATTAATCAGAATTACCGTGACTCCCATATTCTTCAAATACTTGCACAAAGCGTGCAAATTGCTAACCAAATCTTGCCCCCGCATCGAAAGCTGATAGCCAGAAATACTGTCAATCATCACAATCCGCGTCTGACGATCCTCCACCTCTGTGCGTACCATATTGGCAAACTCATCAGGCGAGTACAGCAAAGGTTCGACAGGTATCACCGAAAGACTTTTTTGCTCGATCATCTGCTGAATCGGTATGTTAACTGATTCGCAGCGGTGCAGCAGAGTAGAAGTTGACTCCTCAAAAATGTAAACTACCGATCGCTCCCCCCTTGCGGCTGCTTCCTTCATAAACTGAATGCCCACCGTGGTTTTTCCCACACCGCTAGGCCCGCTAATCACCGACACAGTACCCCGTTCCAATCCACCGTGCAGCATTTCGTCCATTTCTGGAATCCCCGAAGAAATCGGCTCCGAGATAAAATCCTGCTGGTAATTATCCGGCAGCAGTCGCGGAAATATCTGCATTCCAGTCTCGCTCAAACGCAGCGAATGGCGGCCATCCCGAAAGTTGGAACCCCGAAACTTGGTGACAGACACGGTGCGCCCTTCAGGCAGCAGTTCTAAATAAATTACTCCGTCGCTGATGAATTGTAAATCATCATCGGGAGCACTTGATGTGCCTTCGGAGGTGAACACCACCGTCGCCCCCCCTTCTACTAAAAAGCGCAGAAAAGATAGAACTTGTTTGCGGAATTGGAACTCGTCTGTAGCTAAGTAGCGGAATTGAGTAATCGCATCCAAAAACACCCGCTGCGGTTTGACAGCTTGTACCTGTTCGATAATTTTTTGCGTAGTGGGTTCTCGTTCTACCTCGGAGGCGGAAAAAATGTCGTAGGTTTGAACTTCGGTAAAAAATTCTGAGGAGGGGCTCAAATCGAGGAACGGGATCGCTTCGATGTCAAAACCGAGCCATTCGGCATTGGCGCGCAATTGCGCTTCCGGTTCTCCTAAAGTAATGAACAGCACCTTTTCTCCCAGAGCCACACCTGCGGCCAAAAAGTGAAAGCCCAGTGTAGTCTTGCCAGTACCCGGGCCGCCGCGCACCAGATAAGAGCGCTGAGGTATTAGGCCGCCGCCAATCACTTCGTTGAGACCGGTAATTCCTACTGATAGTCGGTTTTCTGACATTTGTTTCTTCATGTTTACAATATCGCGCCCTTCTTAATATTTAATAGTTTTAGGCAGTCATTTGATTATTTGTTTTACCGGGCGTCTGATAACCTGAATGAAATTTTTTTCTACCGAAAATTACGTTAGCACACAAGAATTAGAAAGCATTGTCGGCGCTTCAGGCATCTGTCTGTGGCAAGATACAGAGCCATTTTGGCAAGAACGCATACAAAAAGCTGTTGCCGCCGACAGGAAAGTAGATTGTACCCTTTATCCGAATACTCAGGAAGAACTGGCGGCTGTCATTGCTTGGGCTGCGCAAAATCGATGTGCCGTCTTGTCTTGTGGCAGCGGCAGCAAACTTGATTGGGGCGGTTTAGTTAAATTAGACTCCCCTAGGGAGAATTCACTCCAAGTGGGTCTTTTTAAGGGAGATTTAGGGGGTTCTTCTAATGCAGCGGGGCTTGTGGCTGTCAGCACTTCGCGCCTCAATCGACTTGTACAACACGCTGTGGGCGATTTAACGGTGACTGCCGAAGCCGGGATGAAGTTTGCCGACGTGCAGAAAATTTTAGCCGGAGCAAATCAATTTTTGGCGATCGACCCAGCATATCCACAAGAAGCAACCTTGGGCGGCATTGTCGCTGCTGCTGACGCGGGTTCCCTGCGCCACCGCTATCGGGGCGTTCGCGATATGCTGTTGGGAATTAGCTTTGTGCGATCGGACGGCCAAATTGCTGTAGCCGGAGGTCGAGTTGTTAAAAATGTCGCCGGCTACGATTTGATGAAACTGTTTACCGGTGCTTACGGCACATTGGGCGTCATCAGTCAAGTAACTTTCCGAGTTTATCCGCTGCCTGAAGCGTCGGGAACCGTAGTGCTCACAGGAGAAACTAATGCTTTAGCTCAAGCAACTCAAATCTTATTGTCTTCTGCTTTGACTCCGACAGCCGTTGATTTGCTGTCACCTGATTTAGTAGCAAAATTAGGTTTAGGAAAGGGCAAAGGATTGATAGTAAGATTTCAAAGTATCGCAGAGAGCGTTAAAGAACAATCAGCCCGCTTGCTGCAAGTTGCCGAAAAGTTGGGTTTGCAAGGCACTAGCTGCTGCGAAAATGATGAGCATCAGTTATGGCAAAGATTGCCAGAAACAATGTGGGATTCTGGCACAAAGTCGGCAATTATTTGCAAAATAGGAATCAGATCGTCGGAAGCTGTAACGGCCATTAACGAATTGCCGGTACAGGACGCTTTGATTCATGCAGGCAGCGGTTTGGGGGTGTTGCGGTTTGAGACTGCGACGGCGGATACGCTGTTGCAGGTACGCAGGGGGTGCGAAGCCAAAGGCGGTTTTCTGACTGTTTTAGCAGCGCCGACCGACATCAAGCGGCAGTTAGATGTTTGGGGTTATACTGGAAGTGCGATCGCTTTAATGCAGCGTATTAAACATCAGTTTGACCCGGAAAATCTTTTGAGTCCCCATCGTTTTATCAGCGGTATTTAGTTTAAATTTTGTAGTAAGGAGTTCAGTTTTTATTGAATCCCGGCCTAAATCATTAGACCTCTGGAATAATTCTTGTGTAACAGGCATCCTGCCTGTTAAATACTGGCTTTTCGGGAGATGTCTATTTGTGAATTAGATTTGTTTTTAACGAACCGCGAAGGCGCGAAGAGCGCGAAGGAAGAGAAAAGAAGAGAAGAGAAGTTTTTGTTTGCTTGATGAATTTAGGCTGGCAATTTGAAAGGACTAAAGTCCTTACTACGAACCAAAACAATTAGGTAATATATTATGCAAACATCAGAAAAAATTCAAGTTCCCAGCGACGATTTAATACCAGCCAAAGAAAGCAAATTTTTAGCACAAAATCCCCACTTAGAAACCCTTGAAATCCCGGGTTTTGACGCCAAAAATCCGCCCGACCCGAAATTAATCGATACTTGCGTGCACTGCGGCTTTTGCTTGTCAACTTGTCCGAGTTATCGCGTACTCGGCAAAGAAATGGATTCGCCTAGAGGCCGCATTTATTTAATGGATGCAATTAACGAAGGCGACGCACCTTTAAACGCAGCAACCTCGCAGCATTTTGATACTTGTTTGGGCTGTTTGGCCTGCGTTACAGCTTGTCCGTCTGGAGTTCAATACGACAAATTAATTTCTGCAACTCGCCACCAAGTTGCCAGAAATCAGGAACGCACTTTTTCCGACAATCTAATGCGGACTCTGATTTTTAATCTGTTTCCTTATCCTCACAGATTGCGGCCTTTGCTTGTACCCCTGTTTGTTTATCAAAAATTAGGACTGCCAAAACTTGTCCGCAAAACAGGTTTGCTGAAAAAAGTATTTCCCCGCTTGGCGGCGATGGAATCAATTTTGCCGAAAGTTACTGTTGATTCTTTCCGGGATAATTTGCCTGAGGTAATTCCGGCACAAGGGGAGAAACGCTATCGAGTCGGCGTGATTTTAGGCTGCGTCCAGCGGCTGTTATTTTCGCCAGTTAATGAGGCTACGGTGCGAGTTTTGACGGCTAACGGTTGCGAGGTTGTGATTCCTAAAAGTCAGGGATGCTGTGCTGCTTTGCCGGAACACCAAGGGCAAGCGGAACAGGCGAAAGCTTTGGCGAGACAAATGATTGATAGCTTTGAAAATACTGGCGTTGATGTGGTGATAATCAACGCTGCTGGGTGCGGTCACACTTTGAAAGAATACGGTCACATTTTAGCAGATGACCCGGATTATCGAGAGAAAGCTGAGAAATTTGCTGCTAATGTGAAGGACGTGCAGGAGTTTTTGGCAAGTGCGGGAATTACGGCGAAACTCCATCCTTTGATTGAGGGTGATTTAACAATTGTTTATCAGGATGCGTGTCATTTGTTGCACGGGCAAAAGATTAGTTTGCAGCCGCGTCAGTTGCTGCAACAAATCCCTGGGGTGAAGTTAAAAGAACCTGTGGATGCGGCTTTGTGCTGCGGCAGTGCGGGGGTTTACAATATGCTTCAGCCGGAGGTTGCTGATGAATTGGGACAGCAAAAGGTGGAGAATTTGCTGAATACTGGGGCGGAGTTGATTGCTTCTTCTAATCCGGGTTGTTCTTTGCAAATTAAGAAGCATTTGGAGTTGCAGGGAAAGGAAGTTACTTTAATGCACCCAATTGAGCTTTTGGATTATTCGATTCGCGGCGTGAAGTTGCTGAGAAAGTAGTTTTGTAGGGCGGGCGGTGTCTGCCCTATTTTCGCTGCTGAGTGAGATTTTTTTTAATGAACCACAGAGGGCGCTGAGGGCGCTGAGGAAGAGAAAAGAGAGCAAGAGGAATAGGTTATTATATTGAGAAAGGTCGTGAAGCGTAGCTATCCCGATCTTAATCGCACTTCTGACTACTTCCCAAACTGCTAAAATTAAATTCAACAGTCTTTCACCCCTGACAACTGTTATGGTAACTAAAATCCCATCCCCTACTCAGCAAGAAGTTATTTACCCCGACAGCGACGGCTTACCAATGGCAAATAATACTGACCAATTTTGCTGGATTCTCGTCATCGAACAAAATTTAGAATGGATGTATGCTAATGACGAGAATGTATTCGTAGCGGGTGATTTGTTTTGGTATCCAATCGAGGGAAGACCGAATATTGTTAATGCCCCCGACGTGATGGTTGCGTTCGGCATACCGAAAGGGAGACGCGGTTCTTACCAGCAGTGGAATGAGTCAGGAATTGCACCGCAAGTTGTGTTTGAAATTCTCTCTCCTGGCAACACGCAGGATGAAATGGAGAAGAAATTGCTATTTTACGATCGCCACGGAGTTGAAGAATATTACATCTACAATCCTAGCAACAACCAACTGAGAGGCTGGCTGCGGGCAGAAGACGGGTTAGATGCGATCGCATTAATGGAAAATTGGGCGAGTCCTCGATTGGGAATTCGCTTCGATTTATCGGGTTCTCAATTGCAAATTTATCGACCGGATGGAACGAGGTTTTTCTCCTACGTTGAGATTTGTCAACTGTTAGAGGAAGAACGCCAGCGGGCCGAATTTGCAGAAACCGCTTTAGCAGCAGAACGCCAGCGGGCCGAACTTGCAGAAACCGCTTTAGCAGCAGAACGACGCCGATCGCAGATTTTGGTGGAACGGTTGCGAGAAATGGGAATTAACCCAGACTAATCAAGTTAGAGATTTGGCTGTTTTGGATTGGATCAAAAAGGTCGATCGCACTGGGAGCATCTCATATTTGTAAAAACACTTCTTCTGGCTCCTTCCTTCTTCCTCTTTCCTTCTTCCTCTTTCCTCGCAGCAAGAGAGCCTTAAAACTCCAATTTCTAGCTTAACTGCTTTCATTGAGATGCTCCCGATCGCACTTCTCACTCTTCCGACAAGCTAAAATTAAATTAAACAGTCCCTAACCCCGGACAACAGTTATGGTAACTCAACTCAAGTCTCCTCAAAAACCTGATGTAATTTACCCCGACAGCGACGGCGAACCAATGTCTGACAATACCAAACAATTTCGCTGGATACTCATCATCCAACAAAATTTAGCGTGGCTTTTTGCCGATGACCCGAATGTATTTGTCGCGGGGGATTTGCTGTGGTATCCCGTCGAAGGAGATAACAAGATTCGCGTCGGCCCGGATGTGATGGTAGTCTCGGGCAGACCGAAAGGAGATAGGGGTTCTTACAAGCAGTGGGAAGAAGAAAATATCGCGCCGCAAGTAGTGTTTGAAATTCTTTCTCCCGGTAACAGGCTAACAGAAATGAATAAAAAACAGGTATTTTACGATCGCCACGGGGTAGAGGAGTATTACCTGTACGACCCGGAACGCAACGATTTCAGCGGCTGGATGCGTTCGCAGGGGCGTTTGGACGTAATTGATGCGATCGAAAATTGGGTCAGTCCCCGACTGGGAATTCGCTTTGATTTGTCGGGTCAAGAGTTGCAAATTTATCGCCCTGACGGCGAACCGTTTGCAAGTTATGAGGAGGTTTCTCGCAACTTGGAACAAGCCGAACAGCGGGCCCAACAAGCCGAACAGCGGGCCCAACAAGCCGAACAGCGGGCCCAACAAGCCGAACAGCAGGCAGCTTTACTGGCAGAAAGACTGCGATCGATGGGCATTGACCCGGAACAATTGTAAACTAGATTGGGGAAAAGAGCGATCGGGCTACATTACCGTAAGGTGTGGACTGCGCACCCTCAATAATTAATATCAAATCCCGCTAATTTCACATTATATTTGTAAGGACACGGCAATGCCGTGTCCCTACACGTAGGTTATTTTTCCCCCTCTTCTAACCTCAAAAAATGCACCTGTCCTGAAGCTTCCGCCGCCACAATTGTCACCCCATCCGGTGCAATAGCACAAGATTTCAAAGCACTATCTCCCCTGAAACTAGCAATTACTTCTCGACTTAACAAATCCCAAACTTTGAGAGTATTGTCATCCGAAACAGAAATCACCTTATTTCCCACAGTCGCCAGAGATGTTACGGCATCGTCATGACCTACCAAAGTAAAAATTTCTTTTCTACTTGACAAATTCCAAACTTTCAGATGGTTTTCCCGCCCGCCAGAAATCGCCCATTTGCCATCTGCCGTAACTGCCACAGCATTCACAAAACTCTCATGACCTTTGAGAGTGAAAAGTAGATTTTTGACGGCTAAATTCCAGAAATGTGCCAAAATATTCTTTTCTTTCCCCAAACTCCAAACTTTCAGAGTTTGGTCGCCGGAAGCCGAAATAATCCACTTGCTGTCGGGAGTAACTGCGACAGCTTTTATCCCGTCCTCATGACCTAAAAAAGTAAAAAGTTCCTCTCCTGTTTCTAAACTCCAAACTTTAATAGTTTTGTCTCCCGAACCCGAAATTGCCATCGTTCCGTCGGCAGTCACTGCCACAGAATTTACCCAGTCTGTATGACCAGTGAAAGTAAAGATTTCCTTTCCGGTTTCTAGATCCCAAACTTTCACAGTTTTGTCGCCGGAACCCGAAACTACTCGCTCGCTATCCGGTGTGATTGCGATCGCTTTTACCCAATCTTCATGTCCGGGAATTGTAAAAAGTTCCTGTCCGTTTTTGAGATTCCAGACTTTAATGCTGTTGTCTCCTGAACCGGAAATCGCTTTCGTACCGTCCGCCGTCACTGCTACAGCATTTACCCAGTCATCGTGACCTGCAAATGATAAATTTTGTTTTCCTATTTCTAAGTGCCAAACTTTGAGAGTTTTGTCCGAGGAACCAGAAACTATCCGCTGGCCGTCGGGGGTAACAGCTACAGCATTGACGGGGGCGATGTGATTGGTAAAAGTGAAAAGTTCTTCTTTTGTTTCCAAATTCCACACTTTCAGCGTTTTGTCGCCTGCTGCCGAAATTACTCGTTTCCCGTCGGGACTGACGGCTACAGCTTGAACGAAACTGCTGTGTTTTCCTAAAGTAAAAAGTTGCTTTTTTTCGGATATACTCCAGACTTTAACAGTTCCATCGTAACTCCCGGAAATTATTTTTTCGCCGTCTGGAGTAACTGCTACACTTTTTACCCAATCTGCATGACCTGTGAGAGTAAAAAGTTCTTTTCCCGTTTCTAGGTTCCAGACTTTAATGCTATTGTCACCAGACCCAGAAATCAACCGTTTGCTATCAGGAGTTACTGCTACGGACTGGACAAAACTGCTGTGACTTTTGAAGTTAAAGATTACTTCTGCGGTTCTCAAGTCCCAAACTTTAATACTGCCATCCCAAGAACCAGAAATTACTCGATTGCCTTCGGGAGTAACCGCTACAGCTTCTACGGCAAAAGTATCGCCGGCAAAGGTAAATATTTCTTGTCCAGTTTCTAAATCCCAAATTTTAATAGTATTGTCCCAAGAACCGGAAATTACTTTAGTGCCGTCGGGGGTGACAGCTACAGCATTGACGTAGGTAAGATGACCTTTGAGGGTGGAAAGTTCTTCTCCTGTTTCTAAGTGCCAAATTTTGAGAGTGTGGTCGGATGAGGCAGAAATTGCCCGCTTGCCGTCGGGGGTGATTGCTACAGCTTGTACCCAATCTGTATGTCCGGTGAGGGTGCGTAGCAATCTCCCGCCGGGGGGAGTAAAGCTGGGAGTTAGCGGCCGCAGCCAGGGTTTTTTTTGGTGTTTTGCTTGTGCTAGCAGTGCTTGAATTTCTGGATTTTCAAAGCGCATCAAGCGGGCAATTAGTTGGGCTGCTAGTTGGGTTTGGTCTTTGGCTAGAATGTGGGCAGAAAGCCGAATGGCTTCTTGGATTAATTTGAGTTGGTCGGCTTTTTGGTCTGAGGTTATAATAATATCGGGATTTGTTGCTAAATCGTAATCTTCTATTAGCGCCTGTACTCCCGATGCTGACAGCTTGGCTTCAATAAAATTGTAATCTGTTAGTAAGCTGTATAATTTTTCTGAGTCTGAACTCGCTGCTAGCTGATTTGGCAGGATTCCCAGGTAGTGCGTCTTTTCTGCGGGCTGCATTTGCTCCAGTCCTTGTGTAAACTCGCTCATAAATTTACGGATGTCTTTTTTTAATGTATACGATCGCTAGCTGCACCCTGCTGGAAACCGGATCGAGAATCTTTTCTCTTGATTTAGTTCTTGACTTAGCATGACATATTTCAATGCTATTTGCTACTAGGGTGCTGCCCTCGGTTTGGTGATGGTTCGATGAATTGCTCGTTTTTTAGTCTGAGTCTGCTTTGATAATTTTTAAGGAGTGCGATTCAAGTAAACCGCAGCTAATATCATTCAACTCAACAGCGCAAAATTTACCGATCGACAAAAGCTGACATATATCGTTGTTTTTCTTAACATAGCCGATCTTTGAGGAATGATTGTCGCTCTATCGACACACTCAAGCTAAAAATTTTGATGTGCGGCAATCCTATTTGATGTGGGAACAAGGCTTTTTTAAGCAGTCCTGGACGCACTCGACCAAAAAACCCGGTTTCTCGTTGTCACCTTCGAGCGAAGATGACAAAATTACCTGAAGAAACCGGGTTTTTGCGTCCAGGACTGTTAGCGAAACATGATGCCGGATGCTCTAATTTTCTGTCCGTTCCGTTGCATCAGCGAAGCAGATGTCCCCTGGTTGGGCTTCGTACCTCAACCGCACCTGCAATCTGCTATCATTCAAAGCTCTCGGAAAGTTTTGCAGGCGCGCCCCATTCCTTTAAAATATAGAACAGGACTTGCACTCTTAAACCGGGTTTACAGATAAAATCATTGGTTTGACCGCTAGGTACGCAGGAAGAAACCGGGTTTCTGACTCCATAGGGCGCAAGTCGCGATCGAAAATAGAGCAGTATTGAGTTTAGAGACAAATTTCATGGATGTTATCGAGTTTTTCGAGTTAAGTGCAGGCAAATGGTTTTCCCAGCGCACCGTACACAATCTCAATTCTGGGGAATTGCAGGCGGGTAAATCCGACCTCAAAATAGAAATACTGACGGCTAGCGATGCAGCAGTCGTCAAACTTTGCCAACAACACTCGATTAACCCAGCCTCAACTGGGCTAACCAGTCTTCGGGTTTCTTGGGACGGTATTCCCGATCGCAACCAAGCTAAACAAATCGGTTCTACAATACTAGCGATCGTACCCAATCCCGATAATCCCTGCGAAGGCAAAGTGTTGCAAGACAAGGGTAAGGGCCACTACGTGATGGGCAGCGACGATGTGCTGACATTGATTACAGAATCAGACACCCTCCATGCCGAAGAAAGGCTGTGGTATCTCATGCCTAACCTGCGGCTTCGGACTAGCGTTGTCAAGCAAGCTAACGGTACGGAACAAGCGTCTTTTTGTTCGGAAATTCGGATGGGAGTAAGCCCGAAAACTTAACTTTCACCAATAACTATGTAATTCCCAAAAATTACACCAGTTACCAAGAAGAATTCAACTGTAGGCCCGCGATTCAAACCGCGAGTTCGAGCGGTCATTCCCAATTCTTTAATCGAAAATAGAAAATGGTATTACAGCTTATTTCTGCTTTCTCCTTTCTTTCTGCGGCCTTCTCGGGCAATGGCTTTTAACTTAGTGTGAAAATCAGTGTGTTTGACAACTGGGAAGGATTTTGCCACAGGTTTGTCCGCTAATTTGCGATCGGCTTCGGCTCGATCTGCGAGGGCGGTAACATCCACATCTTCATATACTACAAATTCTGTATTTTCTTGTGTGCGATCGGCTGCGGGCAATTTTCCTGTTTCGTGGGCCTCTGTTGTCGGGATTTCTGCATCAGGCGCCCGATCGATTTCTGACTCTGACAGCCCAAGCAAATCTAACTCTGCGACACCGCTTTCCGATTCCTGGTTCGATAAAAGTATATCTTCCTGTGGCAGTTGAGCATCATTTTCAAGGGTTAAATTTTGAGGAAAATTGTTGCATACCAAGCGTTCAAACTCGCGATTGAAATGATAGAGAGGTTGGCCTATCCGGTGCCACATACTTAATAGCTGTCCGACAGAAACAGCCTTGTAGCGCCCTTGATAAAGCGCTTCAACCACTGCTAAACGCAGCCAATAGCCGGGATACTTAGTCAGCCATTCACCCGCCAATTTCTCTGCTTTTTTGCCACCTAGGTCAAAACCGTAGTGAACCAGCAGAGCCGCTGCTTGTGCAGATATTGCGGTCACTTCTGTCATGTGTTGTCTGTTGACTGTTGACTGTTGACTGTTATCTGTTGACTGTTGACTGTTGACTGTTGACTGTTGACTGTTGACTGTTGGTTCCAAATTCCCAATGACCAATTCCCAATGACCAATTCCCAATGACCAATTCCCAACTGAAATGCGGCAAGGGGTCGCCCGTACCGAAGGTTAACGGGTGGGGAATTGCCACCAACCAACAAACTGCCCGTTAGGGCATCCTTGTTTTTTTTAGATTCGGTACTCATAGCCATCAGCCCTTTGAATGGTTCTCAGGTATTTGGGGTGAACATCAAATCGTTGTTCTCTCAGCAATAACATGAAGTTCGGTCTAAATCTAATGGCGATTCTTCCTGTGTACTTACCTGCGTATTTACCCGACAGGATATCAGCTTTAACCATGTCTCCAGTGACAAATCCCATAAAGAATTTAGCCTTGGGAGCGTGATGTGCAGGAAAACCGTACTTGTCGGGGCGGCATCGCTGCCTAGTTCCGTGTCCCTTAGCTACGATTTTTAAAGGTTTTACGCCTTGTAGCAACAACTTTTCTGGGGTAGACGCGCCTACACAAGCAGCATCTGTCCAATGATGTTTCTCAATCCCTCTGGTCTTACGGTGAAACTTTGTGCGACCCCCAGTTCCTACCTCTACGGGTAAGCCTGTTGATTGAAGTCTTCTGTACAATTTCCACCGAGTAGCGTTAACAGCCGTCGCATCTTTAAGAGATGCTTTTGTCTGCCTGAGAATCTTGCTGAGCAGGTCAGGTTTCTTCTTAAGGAACTGCTCAACAGGTAAGTTTCCCTTGGTTTCGTTACACTTTCGACAAGCCAGTGTTAGGTTAGTGACACGATTGCTACCTCCTTTTGACTTAGCAACAATATGTTCTATTTCTAATGGGAGATTCTCTGCACTACAGTAAGCACATTTTCTTCCCCATTTGGCGAGCAAATATTCCTTGACCTCAAACCCGAATAACTCACCTCTTTGGTACTCTACTCCGTTAATCTCAGGGTTCTGAAGTTGTTGCAAATCGAACCTAACTAACTCCTGAGAGATTGCGGTAACTGGGCAAATCTTTCTAATTCGTCTAACCCAAGTTTCAATATTAGCGATTCGACTCTCAAGAGAAGGGGGTAGCCACTCAGCCTTACGGGCTCTGTTTAAGAATCGAGGTTTGCGGTAACGGGTTTTACGGTTGCGACGACCTCTTCTTAATGAAGAGCGAGACTCAAGGGAGTCTTTGATTTGTTGCCCTCGGTGGGAGATTTCTAAGGCATTGGTGACGCGCCCATTTTCTTCTTGAACAACAGCAATGCCCGTTGTTTGGCTGCCTGGGTCGATTTTGATTCGGTGCGGGTGAACTGTAGACTCCTCGACAGTTCTATCTTGCATGACGATGGTGAATGGATAGCGCTTAAATACTTTAGCCCTCCCTTTTTGAAGTAGCTCTCTTGCCCTTGCTGAATGACAGGGGTCAAGAGGATTGAGGTTTTTGTCTAGAACGAAAACTCGCATTACTTACGACTCTCAACTTGCGTTGGTAAAGTTTGCCTCGACAATGTTATTTGACCTTGATGGGTACAACTCACTGGTTTAACTCGTTACGCCTGTTTAAAATTGTACGAAAGAGCTACAAACTGGCACGCATTTGTAGGTTTCATGAGTCAAGTAACGTAGGTTACGAGAACCTGAGTCTGGTCAACTAGAGCAATTTCTGCCCTCCCGTCATACCCGAAGGGTTGACGTTGAGTTGTTGACTTGAATTAATCGGATAAACGCACGCCTCCTTCTACAGTTCGCGCGTCCCCGGAAAAAGGTTGGGGAGTGCCGTTCCAGTTGAAGTCGCTAATTCTAAAAGTCAGGCTGCCGACTTGACGCTCAGGATTAAAACGCAAAATGATTGCGTAGCTGCGGCGGCTGTATTCTAAAGTGTAATTCGTACTGATTGTTTCCCCGCTTTCTAAATTAATAGCACTTTGAAATCCAACTCGAAAGCCTCCGTAAACTTGCTGGACAAGTCCAAAAGACAGGACTCTCAAATCTACTAAGCGATCGAATAAAAACGGCGATATACCGTCCCGCCCCACCTGGGTATAAGTCACGTTAAACCCAGTGTAATCGAGGAAAGGGCGGGAGAAATGACCGAACTGCCCTTGAATGCCGACACTGCCGGCGAGGGAATTTTGTCTGTCGCCACTGCTGTAATAAGTGCCAACTCCCCGGAGTCCCAAGGCCAGTTGCAAGAAAGGAACCACCGGCGTCCGCGTATACCTCAAACCCTGGGTGGGAGTGCGGGGCAGCGGTTCGCCCTCCCACAGGTTGAAGCCGCGACTCAAGGCGAAGCTAACTTGGGAACGGCCCAGATCGACGCGGTTGTTTTCCCGCACTGGTTCGAGCAAGTCTGCTCGATCGGTGTCAGCATTGATAAATTGATACCCAGCTTGGTAGCTGAGATTGATGCCCGTGCCTCCGAGTGGGATGACTGGGGAAGTGAGGACTGCCCCCAGGCTGCTTTGCACGGTTTGATAGCCCAGAGAACCGTTAAACAGCCGATCGCGATAACTGTATTCTGCTGCCAGTGTGTGAGTGCCGATCGACTGCCGCAGGCGCAAATTGCCCCGAAAGCTGTTTTCCGGCAAGTTCGGGAAATTTTCAAAACTCAGAAATATTGCCGATCCGTCCAGCCTGGTGCGCGGGCCCAGGCTAGCGCCCAACCTTGCTTTCAGCCCGTAGCTGTCGGGAGAAAACGGATTACCGCCATTCTCTGCCACGAGACGCTGCAAGTAAATTTGGGGCGTCAGAGTCAGCCGCACCGGCCCGTTTTGCAACACCTCAAAACCGCACTCGGCATACAAACCGCCTCTGTCTCCCCCGTCGTAGCCAAAGGTCAAACACGGGCCGTTTTGC
Source organism: Microcoleus sp. F10-B2 (assembly GCF_036704965.1). Taxonomy (NCBI): domain Bacteria; kingdom Bacillati; phylum Cyanobacteriota; class Cyanophyceae; order Oscillatoriales; family Microcoleaceae; genus Microcoleus; species Microcoleus sp. F10-B2. The sequence goes on from NZ_JAUBTB010000038.1 coordinate 45,861, forward strand.
TGCCTGCTGTCAAACACTTGCCTGCGGGGATACACGGGTATTTTCACCCGGTTGTCGAACACCAAGCGGGGTTTAGTTGTGACCAATTCCTCAGCCGTGGGCGAAATCCTTCTAATCGTCGCCCTCCGGGCCCTGTATTCAAATTCCGGCGGGGAAAATGGGTCGTTAGTAATCCGAATGTTGGTTGCTACCCTCGCGCCGTCTGGCAGCAGTTCGATGCGTTCTGCTTCAAAGCGGATGCGGTTGACCGCGCCGACCACTTGGGGGGCTGCTAGCTGTCCGCCGCCGCCGATAGTGACTGTAGCAGCGCCGGGGGATTTGACTCCGCGCAGGGGCTGCTGGCTGGTAATTCGATCGCTCAGCGGCTGTTCGAGAATCGTTCCAGCACTGATATCTGTCGGCAGTGTGGGGGTCAATTCGCTACCTGCTGCGGGCAGGAATATTTCCCCCCTGGCTTGTTCGACTGCGCCGCTGTTGAGGCCGAGATTGAACTCCATCTGCTGGCCGCGCACTACTTGTTGGCCGCGGGTATAGGCGACATTGCCGGATGCTACCACTTGGCGGGTGACTAAGTTGACGATCGCTCGATCGGCATCAATCACAGTTTGCCGGAACCGCACGACGACATTACCAACCGCCGTCACAATTTGCTGCTTGTCGTCGAATTCTTGGCTGTCGGCCTTAACTTCAATAGTATCGGCCGGACTCACGGGGAAAGGAACCGTCCGCCCAGAAGGGGCGGTGCGGACTCCCGGCGCGGCTGGTTTAGGTTTCGGTGTCGGCGCTGCGGGTGTTCTGGGTGCGGGGGCAGTTCCTGGTGCGGGAATGTCGAACTCCTGTTGCCCGCTGGGTGCTGGTTCTAGCGCCGGTTCGGGAACGGGAATCTCCGCAGGTTCGGGGGACTTATCTTCTAACTGCCGGCCTTGGGCCTGATACCAACTTTCCTGCTTTCCGACAAGATTTCTCTCCTGTTTTCTCTGCGCCTCTGCGGTTCGTTCCCGATTCCGAATGGCAATGGCATTTTCTACCGAACCCAATTGGTAAGCCGTAAACGAGGAATCTTGCTGAACAGTCTTTGTTTCGGGTTCTCCCACAGGATGCCGACGCTGAAATCCCAGAACTGCGTCGCCACTTTCCACTTCCGCTAGGGGGTCGGCGATTTCTGAAGGCTCATCCGTGGCTGGGGTGGTGCCCAGGAGTGTGGCTGCGGGTTCTGCTGGGGCCGGTGTGGGTTCTGGTTGAACGATATCTGGGCTTGGTTCCGGTATTTCTGCGGGGTTGCGGAGGGTGTCTCCATCGCCGGCCGCGACAGTGAGGGCGACTTTTTTTGGCTTTGCGATGTAGATGATGCCAGGGGGTTCTGGCGGCGGTACCGGATAGGGCATAGTTACAACAGGTAAGTCATCCGATTTTAGATTTTAGATTTTAGATTTTAGATTTTATAGGGTGCAAATTATTGAAAATTTTGCATCGAAAAGGCAACTGTTTAAACATTAATCTGACATCTAAAATTTGCAGTGGCTTTGGCGCGCCGGAATAGGGCTGCTTTCAGAAGTTGCTTTCGCCACAAGATAACCTCGCTGCTGGTGCGAGGTCAATCGATTCTAGATTTTAGATTTTAGATTTTACATTGAAGCATTGACCCCACGGATCGAGTCGGGGGGAAAGTTTCATCGGATACAGGTTTTTTATTTCTCCACGGATGAATCCGGGGGCTTGTATCCTGGATGCTTTCGGTCAAGTTTTGTTCGACTAATTTTTGCGGGTTTGCGGGCTAGCTGGGGGGCTACGGTGGCGTAGCCCCCAGCCAGCGGGCGGGATAACTTGTTTATTCCATGTCTCTGCGGTTGGGGTTCCGGGCTGGGTCATTGGACAAAAATCCAAATATGAACAGGGAAACAAAAAATAAAACAACTACATTAACTACGATTTTGAGGGTTAGCACTGTGGGAGTCTCCAAAGATGGCATAATAGTGAGCGGATTTGCTGCTGTTGCAGCAACTTTTTTATCATAAGCTAAAGATTAGTCAATTTTATCTTTGCTTTTGAGGATTTTTGGCAAGTTGATTTTTGCCCAATTCCAGAGTTGCTCGGCGATGTTTTCTAGCCGCAGCATAACTCGATCGAGCCATTCGAGCACTTGTTCTAGGGGGTGCTTAATGTATCCCATCGATTCTGCTTTTGTTTCTAAGTAGTCGTCTTCTGCTGGGACGCCTGCGCTGGGATTTTTGGGTTCGGCTGCGCGGGTTGCGGGGGTGTATTTGCTAGTTGACGCGGTGATTGCTGCTGGGGATTGGTTGTTTTGTCCGGTGTTCGGGTTGGTGTTTTTTGGCACTTGGGTTTCCGGCGCGCGCCCTGGGGTTGATTCTGCTGCGAGTGCAGAGCTATTTTTTTGAGTAACTGCTAAATCAGATGCTGGTTGGGGTTGACTTTTTGAGCTTTTTGCGAGCAAGCTCTGTTTTAGCTGACCGAGCATCCGGTGAATTGCTTCGGGGTAAGGGGAGATTGAGACAGGGGTCGATCGACCTTCGGGCAATTCTCCTAATTCTGCAATTTCATGCTTGACTTTTTGACTGGCTTGTGATATTGAGCTTTGAGCTGCTGCCTCGGTTTCGGAACTGCCGTCGATTAAATGCTGGGGTGCTGGTTCCCCAAATAAGTCTTGCCAATTCAGCCACGGTCGATCGACCTCTGGGCTTTTTTCTGTGTTTTCTTGTTCTTGTCGCTGTTTCAAATAATACTGAATTGCAAGGGATTTCTCCGTATTATCACTTGCTGCCGTTTCTTTGCCCAAAAGGTGGTCTACTGACGACCAAATCATTTGTTCGATGTTGCGAGCGTATTTTTCGAGGATGTCGCGGGCGGACAAATCTAAATTGGTTTCGGTGCCGGATGTATTAATTTTTACTCCGGGGTTGTCTGTGGGTGCGGCGGTTGTTTTTGCCGATGGCGGCAGGGTAAATTCTTCGAGGTTGACGGCGGCGCGATCGAGTAATGTAACAAAGGAGAGAGGACTAGGGGGTCGATCGAACTTGCTGTTAAAATTAGTTTCTAGTTTTGGGGTATTGTGGTCGATCGAATTCGATGCCGCAATTGACTGCTGTGCGGTTTTTGATTCGATCTGGGCGCGGGCTTTTTGAACTAGGATGGCATTGCGGTCGATCGATTTTTTAACTGCGAGGATTGATTCTCCAAACTGATTTCTTTTCAGAGCAACCGGGCTCGTCTGAAGCCAGGCCATCAATTCCCAAAAACGACGCACCGGCGGCAACTGCGCTTTTTTGGCAGCCGACTCCAAACCGAGATTAAATTTTAATTCTTTTTGGGTAATTTCCCGCCGTTCGGGCCCGCAGTTTGCTACTTCCCAAGTTATGCGACCTTCGAGCAGTTCCTGCTGTTCGGGTGTCAAAATATCTAATATCTGATTTTCTCTTCCGACCAATACTAAAGTGCGAGCGGGGATAAAACTGGCAATTCCCTCAACTTTCGGTTGCGGTTTTAATCCAGTTTTAGCCAGCGGGTGTTCTAAGACGGAAGTTGTTTGATGCTTTGTGATTTGTCCGCTAAAATTGATAGCCGGAGGTAAATCGCTAGCAGTATTTCCCTGATTAATTAACAGCGGGAAGCTGGCTACAGTTTTCGCGGTTTGCGACGAGTTTAGTAAATTTTCGGCTAGGTGTAAAATTTCGGCGATCGAACTTTCCTCGGAAACTTCCCCCTGATACCAATTTTGTGGCAAATCGGGGTTTTCGTCGCCGCCAAATTCTTGCAGTTCCGGTAAATCTACTTTTTGACTTGATTCCCGCAACTGTCGCCCTAGCAGTCGGGAACTTTGCACCAGCAAATAAGCTGGATAAAGCAGGATTTGGGTGGCGGTGAGAGTTGCTTCTTTAATTTGACGCCAAGTTCGATCGCAATTGTCGGCAACTTGGCGGGACTGTTTCGATATAAAATTTAATAGTCGGCTTTGGTAGGGGCCGTAGTAACCGTTGGACATAAGTTTTGATAATTATTCAATTCAGATTTTAGATTCGCGCCGGCATTGCGAAATATTGCTGTAAAATCAAAGCGAGATCTTAATCTCCGCTTCAAACCCTCTGAAACCTTTATTTCTTCGCGTCCTTTGCGTCTTCGCGGTTCAATCCGATCTTTGATTCCTACACAAGTTTGATTTTAGCTAAAAATGAGCGCTTCTGTGTCACCTGCTAGCAACAATATTTCTGCCACTGTCGAAAAGTTGCGCCGCCTAAGTCAAGTGGAGGTTCAGTCTGGTTGGAGGTACTGCGATTCTGACTCTGCTGTCTCTTCGGTAAATATTTGTAACAGTCCTGTTGCTGAACTTAACAGCAAAGGACATATTGCTTGGCTGTCGGGGAAACAAGTTTTGTATTTGGGCCAGCAATTTGTAATTCCTGACAATTTGCACGGCTATCCTGTGGTTGGTTTGCGGTTGCTGCTGAGTTTGACTTGGTGGGCTGAAGATGCTCAAATTTTTGTCAACGGCGAGTTAGTCGGACGGGGAGATTTATTTGATTTTGCCGATCGAGTTTTGTTGAGTTCGTCGGCCAATCCCGGAGATGAATTTTTAGTAATTTTGCGGTTGGTAAGTCCGGGTCACGATAAAGGTGCTTTAGTGCGATCGATTTGTTTGTACGAAGCTGCTGACTCTTCTTGTTTCGATCCGGGTTTTGTGGCTGCCGAATTAGAGATTTTGCAAAATTCGCTAAGTCGAAATTTAGAAAATGTAAATTCCCAATACCTCTCCAATGAAACAATAGCAAGTCGCCCCATGTTTGTCAAGGGGGAAACGCTGAAATCTGAGATTGATTTGGCGATGGATTTGATTGATTGGTCGGCGGTGGGCGATCGCGAAAAGTTCGATCGCTCGCTGTCTGTTTTGCGGCACAATTTACTGGGGTATCTGCGGGCTTGTTCTGGGGATTTAGATGAGGGAACCGCAGAGGGCGCAGAGGGCGCAGAGGGAGGAGGAAGGGAGGGGGTTTTTGAGGATGGAGAAAATAGCAACGCTACATCTATATATATAGGAGAAAGTGTCGATCGGACATCTTTTTCTGGGGATTTAGATGAGGGAAGCGCAGAGGCCGCAGAGGCCGCAGAGGGAGGAGGAAGAGAGGAAGTTTCGCAGGTTGGAGAAAACGGCAACGCTACATCTATATATATAGGAGAAAGTGGTGAACTGACATCTATATATACAGGTAAAATCTATTTGGTCGGTCACGCTCATTTAGACTTAGCTTGGCTGTGGCCTGTCCCGGAAACTTGGGAAGCGGCAAAGCGAACTTTTGAGTCGGTATTGAAATTGCAATCGGAGTTTCCCGATTTAATTTTCTGTCATTCAACTCCGGCGCTTTATGCTTGGATGGAAGAACATCGGCCGGACTTATTTACTGCGATTAAAAAACAGGTGGCCGTCGGACGTTGGGAAGTTGTCGGCGGGATGTGGGTAGAACCGGATTTAAACTTGATTTCCGCTGAATCAATGGTGCGGCAAGTTTTTTACGGACAGCGTTACGCAAAAGAAAAATTTGGCGAATTGATGCGGGTGGCTTGGCTACCGGATACTTTCGGTTTTGGGTGGCAATTACCTCAGATTTTGCGGCAAGGTGGAGTTGATTATTTTGTGACGCAAAAGTTGCGTTGGAATGATACAACGGAATTTCCCCACAGTGCATTTTGGTGGGAAGGGTTGGACGGTACTAAAATATTTAGCATGATGTCTCCTCCCATTGGCGAAAGTATAGAATCTGTGAAAATGGCAAGTTATGCTTTTGACTGGCAAGTTAAAACTGGTTTGCAAGATGCTCTTTGGTTGCCTGGGGTTGGCGACCACGGCGGCGGCCCGACTCGTGATATGTTGGAGGTGGCGAAACGCTGGAAAATGTCGCCTTTCTTCCCGAAGTTGGAGTTTGCGAAAGCGGTTGATTATTTGTCTTTGATTGAGAGTCAGTTTTTGCCTGAAGTTGCGGAAAGTTCGCAGGAAAGCGATGTTGCAAAACCGGATAATCAGGAGATTTTGCGGGCGCGAGAATTGTCAAACTTGTCGGCAATTTCCGCAACTAAGCCCGAAATCGATGTTTCAGAATCGGACAATCAGGAAAATTTGCTCGTTGCCGAAACTGTAGGGAATTTGCGGGCGCGAGAATTGTCAAACTTGTCGGCAATTTCGGATCCAAATCATTCCATCTCACAACTCAAAACTCTTCCCATTTGGAAAGACGAACTTTACTTAGAATTCCACCGGGGTTGCTACACGACTCGCGCCGACCAAAAACGCCAAAACCGCCGCTGCGAAGAATTGCTCTACCAAGCGGAGTTGCTGTCTACGCTGGCAACGATTTGTACTGGTGCTGTTTATCCGAAATCCGAGCTAGAATCTGCTTGGAAACAAATTTTGTTTAACCAGTTTCACGATATTTTGCCCGGTTCTGCGATCGCCCAAGTTTATGCGGATGCTAATATAGCCTTTGCCGAGGTCGATCGCACTTGTCGCGAAATCCTGCTAAAATCTTTGGATGCCATCTCAGCTCAAATTTCTCTGCCGAATCCTCCGCAGCCCGACGCTCAACCGATTTTGATTTTCAATACTCTCAATTGGTCGCGCTCTGAGGTTGTCGCTGTAACGCTTCCCGATTCCCCTGATTCAGCTTGGCAAATTTACGACTTGTCCCGACGGCGACTGGCTTCGCAGATTGTCAGGGGCGATCGACTCCAATCGCAATCTACACTGTTATTCTGGGCAAATAATCTCCCCGCCCTTGGCTACCGGGTGTTTTGGCTGTGTCGCGAAGACGCTCAAACTGTAGATAATGCGTCCGCGAGTCCAGAAACCGAAAAAAATACAGAGTTATCAAAACTTACATACGGTATAGCACAAAAAAACACACCTTGTCAAGAAACGCATTTTGCAGCCGCACAAATGGTTTTAGAAAATGAATTTATTCGGGCAACAGTAGACGGCAAAACCGGGGATTTATCCAGCATTTGGGATAAAGTAAATAACCGAGAAGTCCTGAATGCAGCGGGCGGCAATCAACTGCAAGCATTTCAAGACAGCGGCCAATATTGGGATGCTTGGAACATCGACCCAAATTATGAAAAACATCAACTACCAGCGCCGATACTGAAAGATATTTCCTGGATAGCACAGGGAGAAATACGGCAGAGTTTGCGCGTAGTCCGACAAATTGGCAAATCGGAGTTTTGCCAAGATTATATAGTAGAAATAGGTTCGCCGCTGCTGAAAATCAAGACAGTGGCAGATTGGCAAGAAAGTCACGTTTTAGTAAAAGCAGCCTTTGGGTTAAATGTAGAAGCAGATTTTGCAACTTGCGAAATTCCCGGCGGTGCGATCGATCGCACAACCAAGCCGCAAACACCCGCCGAAAAAGCCAAATGGGAAGTGCCGATTTTGCGCTGGACTGATATCAGCAATGACGGTTTTGGAGTGAGTTTGCTCAATGATTGCAAATACGGTTGCGACCTTCAACCGAATCGAATTCGGCTGACTTTGCTTCGTGGTTCGACTTGGCCGGATGAACAAGCAGATAAAGGAATCAGCGAATTTACTTGTGCAGTCTATCCCCACAGCGGAAATTGGCAAGAGGCCGGCACAGTTCGGCGCGGGTACGAGTTGAATTTACCACTGCTAGTAAAGGTGTTGCCACAGTCGGGAGAAAATAGAAACAAGAGTTTACCCGCAGTGGGGAATTTCTTAGATTTGTCGGCCGACAATTTAGTTTTGATGGCTTTCAAACAGTCGGAAGAAGATTCTAACGTGTGGATTTTGCGGTGTTGCGAATCCGAGGGGAAGGAGGCTGTGCTGGAATTCAAGAGTGATTTGGGATTAGAGATTGTAGAGCCAGTAGATTTGTTAGGACGGCCTGCGAATTTGTCGGGAAAGTTACCCGAAGGACGAGGTTTTAAGATAGAGCCTTGGAAAATCGCGAGTTTTGCAGTTGTGCGCCAAACAGAGACCTAAAGACTTTATACCGAGATCTGCAAGGATTTGTCAACCTACCTCTTTCCCTCTCATCTATTCTCTTGTCATCTCCCCTCTGCGCCCTCTGTGGAACAGGCGTCCCGCCTGTGAATTTCTGTAGTTCATGGAAAACAACTCCAGTTCGCACAGATAAAAGCGCGAGGCTAAAATTTAATTGTACGAGCATGATAGTGCAACGATCGTAGCCTTTTAGTACAGCCAAAAATAAGCTATTCCCAAAGTAATGAAAGTCAGCGGCAGCCCGAACCGCAAATGCTCCTTAAAAGTCAGCCGATCGCCTGATTTCCCTGCAACTTCAGCTACAATTAAATTAGCCACAGAACCCAACAAAGTTAAATTCCCCGCCAGAGTAGAACCCGCCGCCAACAACAGCCAAGCTTGCGTGTCTGTTTTGACAATCACCGATTGCAGAACCAACACTGCGGGTACGTTAGAAATTAAGTTAGAAAGAATTACCGTTACTCCCAACAAACTCAGCGGCGTACCAGTCAAATTAGTTAAATTGTCCAACAAACCCAGTTGTTGAGTTGCTTTCGTCACCACAAACAATCCCGCAAACATCACGAGCAAATTCCAGTCAACGCCTTGCAAAATGCGATCGGACTTGACGCGCCTAGTAATTAACAATATACTGGCAGCTATCCAGGCAGATTCTGCTAAAGGTACACCCGCTAAAAAAGCTACCAAAAGTCCTGCTGTCACCCACAAACTTTTTGCTAGTAAAGGCTTCAACAATCGATACCGAACTTGGGGAACCTCCGGCAAAGATTTGCAAGAACGCACTTCTGGATAAAGCAACCACAGCCAAGCTACTTGAACCAGCAAACAAATTAAAGCTACTGGTGCGAGAGAGCGGGCAAATTCCAAATAACTAATTCCCGAAAAAGAACCGACGAGAATATTTTGCGGGTTGCCACTCACAGTCGCCACTGAACCTAAATTAGTACCTCCGGCTAAAGCTAAAAGATAAGGGATAGGATTGAGAGACAAAGAGCGAGTCAGACTCAGCGTTAAAGGGGCCAGCAAAATAGCAGTAGTGTCGTTGAGAAAAAATGCCGATAAAATGCCGCTGCCAAAAGTAACTGCCACCATAATGCCGAAAGGAGAACGAGTAAAGCGAGTTAAAAACTCCAAAGCTAGTTGAAAAAAACCCGATGCTCCCAAAGCCGAATTAACGACCATCATTCCCAGCAAAAAAACGATCGTATTTGGGTCGATCGCCTCCCAAGCAGTTTTGAGGTTAAGTATTCCCAAGGCAACCGCCAAAGCTGACCCAACAATTGCAACCGCCGCCCGGTTCATCCCCAGTCCCGGCAAATATCCCAAACCGAATCCAAGTAGGTCAGTCCCAATACTAGGTATTTGAGTGTTATCATATATACTTAAAACCCTTGATTGTGGCTTTTTTCCATTGTCTGGGATGCTCAAAGTACAGACCGGGTAATTGCAGCTAAACCTGCTGGCATTGCAACTAGCGCTAAATATCGCCGTGGAAAATAGCCAGTTTTGCAGTAAATTTATCATTGCCAATTGAGATATAGTACCCATCGCAAATTTATCCAACCTTTTGAGACTTTGCGAACTTGGTGCGAACAAAGTTTGCCAACCTGCGCCAATTAGCTCTCACAACTTTCTTCTGAGCTAAAATATGCAAAATTACGAACGCTAAAAACGTGTACCCAAGCCAAAAATGCAAACTCCTTCCCACCTCAACCATTGCGGGATTCTTCGGAAACATATCCGGCACAACAATTCCAAAAAATGGCACATTATTATTTCTGATAGAGTTAGAAAGTAAGAAACCAGCAACCGGAACTAGCCACATAAAAACGTACAAAGTCGCGTGCAGAGCCAAATTTTTGTACCATTCCTTCGTAAACTTTGGCAGGCGTTTCGTATATTTTTTCCACCATACCCGCAGGAGAGTCAAAATCCGCAAAGTCAGGAAAGCCATTGTCAGCACCCCTACGGATTTGTGAAAAGCGTAAAGCGGATTTCGGATCGACAATTCTCTCGGCAATTGAGCCATAAACGGACCGGTAATAAACAGCACTAAATAGCAAGCTGACATCGCCCAGTGTAAAGACATCAGTTGTTTGAACGCAGAATTAAGTCTGGGTTTCGCAGCGGGTTGGGTACTCACTCTTCCTTACCTCCTTAGCGTTTGCTGGACAAGATTAAGTAAAAACTATCGGACTAAAGCCTGTGACCGATCGTGCATTATAAGATATAATTAACTTAATTCTTGCAAATATTTATTAAACAGTCAAATTAACTATATTCAGGATCGTCATTCCCAACACAAAACGATCGTATTTGGGTCGATCGCCTCCCAAGCAGTTTTGAGGTTAAGTATTCCCAAGGCAACCGCCAAAGCTGACCCAACAATTGCAACCGCCGCCCGGTTCATCCCCAGTCCCGGCAAATATCCCAAACCGAATCCAAGTAGGTCAGTCCCAATACTAGGTATTTGAGTGTTATCATATATACTTAAAACCCTTGATTGTGGCTTTTTTCCATTGTCTGGGATGCTCAAAGTACAGACCGGGTAATTGCAGCTAAACCTGCTGGCATTGCAACTAGCGCTAAATATCGCCGGCAAACGGTTAACAACTACAAACAAACACAGTGGTTGCATTGGGAAGCAAAAACCAGCGCGCTGGACAAGTTGTATTTTTGTTACAATTTGTAACTTTTTTAAAACAACAGGTTTAATTTAGTTTCACAAGAAAGTTAAATTCCAGAAAGTAAAATTTATTACAGTCGAGTTAAGCCAAAAGTGTTTGCTAAAAAAAGTCATTCAAGCAACCCAGAAACCAACAATTCTCAATCGATAGGCACGGAGGGCGAGTTCGCAGCAGAAAAACTTTCGTGCAGCCAACAAGTCGAACAGGATTGGTATCGAACTCTCTACGACAATTTTCCGGGAATTTACTTTGTTCTAGACGCTGTGGGAAGAGTTTTTTCGCTCAATCAATTCGGCGCGTCTCGCCTCGCCTACAAATCGCAGGAATTAATTTTTCATTCAATTTTTAACATATTTTACTGCGAAGATCGAGGAAAAATGCAAGCTGAATTTGCCGGATTGGCACAGCCGGAAAACGGTAAACCAACTCCAAAATTTGCCTGTTGGGAAGGCGGCTTGACTTGCAAAGACGGCAGGATTATCTGGGTAAAAGCAACCGCCCGCGCCATGCCTGCGGTCAACTGGAAAATAGAGGAAAATACCGCTGGTAGATCGCTTGCCAATTTCCAAGGGCCGACTGTACTGTTAGTTTGCGAAGAAATTAGAGCCGATGCGCGGCTATCTGCCCAGCCCTACCAGAGAGAAAAGTGGTGCAGTCCTACTTTGGCGATCGCAAAATTAGCCAAAAGTCAATTTAAAAAACGCCAAAATCTAGAAGAATTTATCCGCGAAGTAACAGAAACTGCTGTCAGTATTGTCAACTGCGATCGAGCCAGTATTTGGCTGTACGGCGAAGACCAAACGCAGCTTCACTGCATCGACCTTTACGAACAAAATACTAAACTCCACTCCGTACAAATAATCATTACAGCCGCCGACTGTCCGGCGTATTTTCAAGCTTTAAAATCCGCAAGTGCGATCGCAACGGTGGCAGCAGAAAATGACCCGAGAACGCGAGAACTTGCCAGTCTTTATTTTTCCGGTCGGGGCACGACTTCCCTGTTAAACGTACCGATTGTGCTAGCAGGTCAACTGGCGGGAATAGTCAGCGCCGAACGCCAGGGTTCCGGCTGTGAGTGGACGGAAGAAGAACACGAATTCACCCAAATATTAGCAGACTTTGTATCGTCTAGTTTGTCTGCTAGCGAAAGGTCTAAATTAGAAGCAATGCGGCGCGAACAGCAGCAAAACTTGGTGGCCCAATACTACAACCAACTAGAAGAAAGAGTAGAAAGACGCACTGCCGAACTTAAAAAAGCCAACAAAAAATTGCAAAAAGAAATAATTAAAAGAAAAAAAGTAGAAGCAGAAATGTGCCGGCAGCACCAAGAACAGCAAATTATTTTTGATTCCGTGCCGGCGATGATTTGGTACAAAGATACCGCAAGCCGCCTGCTGCGAATTAATAAAGCCGCCGCTGCATCAAGAGGTTTGCCTGCGGCTCAATTAGAAGGAAAATCTTTTTATGAAATCTATCCTGACGAAGCAGAGCAATATTATTTAGAAGATTTGGAAGTAATTAATTCCGGCGTTCCCAAACAAGGAAAAGTCGAACTTCTGCCAACTGTCTCGGGTCAAAAATGCTGGGTGCGGACTGATAAAATACCTTACCGCGACGAAACAGGTCAAGTCGCTGGCGTGATAGTTTTTGCAGTCGATATCACCGAGTTAATGCGAGTAGAAAAAGAATTGCGAGACTATCGCGATCGGCTTGAAGGAAGAGTCGAAAAACGCACCGCCATGTACAGGCAAGCCATGACCGCTTTGTACTCGGCAAATACGCAATTGAAACAGCTAATTAACAACAGCTATTCCGGTAAAAATGGCGGCAGCGCAGCAGCACCGAGCTTGCTTGAATCCGAAGCTTATTTTGAAGCAGTTGCCGTGGCTGACCGCGACACAATTTTGAGCGTCAGCAACACTTTTGCCAAGCTGTTCGGTTACGAACCTGCGGAAATGGCGGGAATGAGCTTGCTGGAACTGCTGTCGCCGAAATCATACAAACAGGCCCCGCAAATGATTTCTGCAGCCAGCAATACAGTCTGTGAAACAATTTTTCTGAGGCGAGACGGAACTGCTTTTCCGGCTGATGTTCGCAGCAAATTCGCGGTTGTGGAAGGTCGTTTAGTGCAGGTGAAAGCAGTGCGAGACCTCACGGAACGCAAGTTAATAGCGGCAGAATTAGAGCGATCGCGCTCTCTGCTGCACGCTACCTTGGAAGCAACAGCCGACGGCATTCTCGCCGTTACTACCGCCGGAGAACTGATTAGTTTTAACCAAAAGTTAGTCCAAATGTGGGGAATTCATGAAGAAGTTAGAAACTCCATGGATCGAACGGTGCGGCTGGCATTTCTCACCACGCAAGTTAAAGATCCGAGGGCTTTTTTGCAGAGAGTTAAAGAAATTTACAGCGATGCGGAGTCCGAAGGCTGCGATATTCTTGAATTTAAAGACGGCCGCACTTTTGAGCGCTACACGCAGCCGATTCGAGTCGGACAAAATATTATTGGCAGGGTGTGGCGCTTCCGCGATATTACCTCTCGCGAAAAGGTGACGGCAATGTTGGGAGATTCTCAAAGGCGCTTTCGGGCAATTTTTGATTCTTCGTTCCAATTTGTGAGCTTGTTGAAACCGGACGGCACTCTCCTGGAAGCTAACCAAACTTCTCTAGATTTCGCGGGAATTAAGCTGCAGGATGTGGCAAACCGACCGTTTTGGCTGTTGCCGTGGTGGGGAACTTCCTCAGAAGTTCGGGAACAGTTGCAAGAGGCGATTTCTCGATCGGCAAAAGGCGAATTTGTCCGCTATGAAGTGGAAATTCAAGGTGCAAATCGGACGGCAACTGTTGATTTTTCTCTCAAACCGGTCGCGGATGAAACTGGCAAAATAGTATTGCTGTTGCCGGAAGGTCGAGACATAACTCAAAGCAAGCGAGCCCAAGTCGCGCTGCGGCAACAAATAGAACGGGAACGCCTGATCGCGCAGATTCAATCGCGCATCCGTTCTTCTCTAGATATTAAAGATATTCTCAACACTACAGTAGCTGAAGTGCGGGAATTTTTGGCAACCGATCGAGTGGTTGTTTTCCGCTTCCGGTCAGATTGGAACGGAGATGTGGTGGTGGAGTCGGTTGGAGAAGAATGGATGCCGCTGATGGGGAGGGCATTTGAGGACTGCTGTTTTGCCAATACTTACATCGGACAGTATTTAAAGGGCCGCATTCGCGCCGTAGAGGATATTCATGCTTCTAATTTGACCGAGTGTCACATGAATTTTTTGGCGGGGTGTCAGGTGAAGGCAAATTTGGTAGTGCCGATTGTCCAGCAGGGAATAGAACCTCGGGAAGGTAACGGTTCTTGTCAAGTGCCGAAGTTGTGGGGTTTGCTGATTGCCCACCACTGTTCGGAACCCCGCCAGTGGCAGCAATTTGATATGGATTTGCTGAGTCAGTTGGGTACTCAAGTGGCGATCGCGATCGAACAATCTTTAGTTTACCAGCAGCTAGCTGCTGCCAACCAGCGGTTGGACGGGTTGGCGAATTTGGACAGCCTGACTCAGCTAGCTAACCGCCGCCGATTTGACGAGGTGATCAACCGGGAATGGGAGCAGTCGAGCTCTTCGGAACCGCTATCTTTGATTATGTGCGACATTGACTGTTTTAAACTTTACAACGACAATTACGGCCACCAAGCCGGAGATGCTTGTTTGCAGCAAGTGGGCCGGGCGATCGGGGATGCTTGCACTAATGCACCCGCAGAACAACTCTATTTGGCTGCTAGGTACGGCGGCGAGGAATTTGGGGTAATTTTGCCAAATACGGATATCGCGGCTGCACAGGCTGTTGCTGAGGGAATCCGCCAGCGTGTCAAAGCCTTAGCAATTCCCCACATTAAGTCTGTTGTCAGCGATTGCGTGACTCTCAGCATGGGGGTGGCGACGATTTCTGAAAACCAAAATTCGCCGAAAATGTTGATTGAAGCGGCTGATAAGGCGCTTTATCGAGCTAAGTCTGGCGGGCGCGATCGAGTGGCTATTAGTGATTAGTCGGCAGTCATGTTATTTTAGATTTTAGATTTTAGATTTTAGATTTGGGAATGACTGATGAAGCTCGCGGTTTGGAGCTTGTCTGCTGTTGCATTTTTTTTTGAAACTGGTGTTACTAAAAAAGCGATCGCCCTAACAGGCATAAAGTTAGTGCGATCGCGGTACTATGAATCAGCTATTTATCTATCAGACTCGGTGTGAAATTTTTACGCATTTTCGCGGTTTTTTTTACAAAACTTTACCGGGAGTAGCGTACAAATATCCAGAAACCGCGTTTCTCTACCTGATATCTCTTTTTTTATTGAACCGCAGAGAACGCAGAGGGCACAGAGGAAGAGCCGAGAGCAACAGAGGAGTTCACAACTGATGAGGGATTGCTATAGCAATTCGCCACCTATTTAGCTAACAGTTTTTGAAATACCTCATACATATCCTCAGCCAACTTTGTAGGATTCCACAAAGGTGCGAGATGTTCTGGCTGCTTAGATTTTACTAAATGCTCTTTCACCGCATTTCTGAAACCAGGATCGCGACCAAACTTAACTCCCAATTGCGTGTATTCCTCCCAACTCCACGCCGCACCAACATCAAGATTTGCACTTTTCAGAAAAGCGTAACCCATCCGCGAAAGATATTGGTCGCCGGAGCGAGTTACCACTGGCAAATTCGCCCACAAAGCCTCTAAATTGTGAGTCCCCCCGTTGTAAGGATAGGAATCTAAAAGCACGTCGGCTACATAATAAATAGCCCGGTGTTCTTCTTCACTTTTAGTTTGCCCTATAAACTTAATCCGAGCAAAATCTACTCCCTGAATTTCGCATTCTTCGCGGTAAGTGCTGTGAATAACATCGGGGTCGCCTTGACCTTTGCGGATTAACAAACTATCTGGTACTTCCTTGAGGATTTGAACTTGAGCTCGTACCATTTCGGGATTGGTTTTTCTCCCTGGCGCAACGCACAGATAAGTCATTTGCTCTAAGCCAATTCCGAGAGCGTTCCTAATCGCCTCTCGATTCACAGGAATGCTTTGCAGTTGCCCAATTGCTACAGAACAAACTGGCAATCTTACTAACTGTTCTAAGTAATTTTTTTCAACACCCGGGGGGTGAGTGTGTTCGTCACAAAGGAAGTAGTGATTATCTGAAATGTAGGGTGCGTCGAATCCCAGCCAAGAAACGCAAATTCCCGCAGGATATTGATACAGCACTTCGACATTTGTTGGCACTGTCATCGAGTCTAAGTCTATTAAAACATCCAAATCGTCTTGCACTACTTCCGCGAAGATTTCGCCGCCGTCAGCAAAGCCGTTTGGATATTTTTTAGGCCAGTAAAACTTCCCCGCCATTTCTTCAAACCGCTGCGTAACTTCATCTCGGTGGAGTTTGCCGGTGACGTACAGGTGAACGTGGGGGGTGATGCGGCTTAATTCGCGAATTAAAGCTTCGCTGCACCAGCCTACCGAGTGGCGGCGGAAGTGTTTGGAAAGGAAGCCGATTTTTAAATGTTTTTGTCCCGGATTATTGGCGGCTTTAATTCTGTTCACCGGGCGCTGGGGGACGGCTTTTTTGTAGTATTCTTTGGCAATTAGGCGGTAAAAACTAGCATTTTTTTCGCGGTTGTCTCGCAGGTGAGAAACTGCAAACAGGAAGATTTCGTAGAGCAGTTTTAGTTCGATTACGCTAAAGGTTTCGACCTTTTCGTAGCAGAATTTTTCGATTTCTTCCAGTTTCTGAATTGCCTGTTTGCTGACACCTGATTGCAGGTAGGAAAAGACGTAGGCTGTGGCTGACATGACTGGGGCGACATCGCCGCACAATTCGCAGTATTTGTCGGCTACGCTGCGGGCTCCGGCAAGGTTGGTGGAATGGCTTAGCAAGTCGCACAGTTGTTGGTGGGCTTCGCTGAATTTGGGGTTGCATTCGATCGCCTTTTCAAAATGCGCGATCGCCTCCAAGGGCTTATCTTGTTTCTGAATGTGTCCCATCCGGCAGTAAACCTCTGCCCAATCCGGTTTTAATGCCAAAGCTTGCTGATAGCTGGCTAAAGCTTCTTCCAGCCTGCCCTGCATGGAAAAACAACTGCCGAGGTTAGCGTGAACTTCCGGCCAGTCGGGCTTGATTTTCAGAGTATTTTGATAATTAGCAATCGCTTCTTCGTACTTGTTTTGCTGTAAAAAAGAATTTGCTAAATTGAAGTGCAAAACTTCTAATTGCGGCTTTAAAGCTACAGCTTTCTGATAGTAAGCGATGGCGGCATCGAGATTGCCTCGCTGAGAATGCGCGCTGCCGATGTTACCGTAAGCTTCGGCCCAATCCGGTTTAATGGCGATCGCTTTTTCGTAGCTTTCGATGGCTTCGTCGCGCTTTCCTTGGCTAAAAAGTCGATTACCTAAGTTAAAGTGGAAGTCGGCACCGACTAGCTGCGGGTTGAGTTCGGATGTTCTTTTAAAACAGGCGATCGCTGCTTCGATGTTGCCGTGTTTGTGATATACTTTCCCTAAATTCCAGTGAGCTCCCGCTAAATCTGGACTCAGGGCAATGGCTTGCTGGTAATGGGCGATCGCTTCTTCCAAACGCCCCATTTTGAAATACATACTGCCGATATTGGCGCGCACTTCTGCAAAGTTTGGCTGGAATTCTAGGGCTTGAGAATACGATCGAATCGCAGCTTCATTTTTGCCTTCTGCTTGCAAAGCATTGCCTAAAGTGACGTAAGCGTGGATGAAATCCGGTCGAATTTTTAGGGCTTGGTGGCACGCTGCGATCGCCTCTTTAATTTTGCCTTGAACTAAAAAATTTTCGGCGAGTTTTTTGTAGGGTTCTACTTCTTGATAATTGGCAACTTGTCCGCTATCTGGAACATTGAGCGAGGTAACTTGTTCGGAGACTTCAGCGGGGTTTGTAAACGGAGTATTTAAAGTCTCAGCGGTGGGCGCTGGCGGCAAATTTATGCTCGAAGGCTGCAAGCCGTAGCCTTCATCTTTGTTGACAGATACTGGTTGCTGTTCGCCTGATTCTGCTTCTAATTCCATAAATTTGCTATCGGTAGCTTCCCGCTGTTTTTGCGCTATCAAACTCGATAGTTTCTCCGCAGCGCTGGCATCTCCCGGTTGCATTTGCAGCACTTTTTGATAGCAGGCAATTGCTGCATCTAACTTTCCTTGCTGCTGCAAAACGCTGCCCAGCATCATATTTACCGAGCACAATTCTGGATTAATGGCAAGAGCTTTTTGGTAAGAATTTGCAGCCTGTTCCAATTGCCCTAACTTGTAATACATACTGCCGAGATTCGCGCTGGCTTCAGCAAATTTTGGCTGAATTTCTAAAGCTTGCAAGTAAGCTTGAATTGCCATTTCCAGCTTTTCTTGACTGTGCAGGGCATTGCCCATTGTCAAGTAAGCCGCAGCAAAATTAGGTTTGAATTTAAGAGCGAGATTGCAAGATGCGATCGCCTTTTCAAATTCTCCTTGCAAAGCATAAACTTCCGCCAACTTTTTATGAACTTCCGCATCTTCGGGATTGAACTCTAAAGCTTTCTGATAGTTCTCGATGGCGCCACCTAGATTACCTCGATCTTTCAGCAAATTTCCCTTTTGAAAATAATCTCTCACTGCCTCTAAACCTACTAAAGAATTCCCGATCATTTGCTCTGCCACTCTTACAGGTTTTACTCTAATAATATTCAACCATTCTACCCACTATCGGGATCGAACAGACCAAGTACACCCTCGATTTATATATTCTACCTGCTGTCTCAGATGATTTTCAGCAGTGGCGCCTCCCGCACCCGTGCCCTCATTTAAAACTCCGACTATCGCCTCTAAGAAACCGCCTTGTATATTCCTCCCAATCTGGGTTGGCCCGCACGCTTCCAATTAGTTATCGATGCAAAATTTTTCACCCCTGACATTGAAACTAGACGGGCAAATCCAGCAGTTGTTTCCGGCAAAGCTGCCAATTCACTCGTCACAATCCGGCAACCGCAGGCCATCGCCTCCATCACGGCAATAGATGAGGTTTCCAAATAGGTATTCGGGTCAGCTAAAACCGCGACTGAACGCAGTTGCCGGACGAGTTCGGGTTGCGGTACGGAACCGACGTACTCGACGCCTTCTGTTTCCTGACACTGCCGGTAAAGTTGACCTAAAAAAAGCTGGTTCTCATTGTCGTCTATTTGGTGTACTTTCATGTTTGAAAATACTTTGAATCTGGTTCCGGGCAAAGCTTGACGAATTTCGGGAAAGACTTTTAACAAAATATCGAGTCTGCGAAATGGAGTGCTGTTGTAAGCTAGAATTGGCGGTCGGTATTTATGAGAGAGGATAGAAACATTATCGGGTAAACTGTTAGCAAGACAAGGTGCGATCGCATTTCTTAAAACACAACTGCGATTGGATTCAAGCCCAAAGCGCCCGTGAAATTGCTCGCGCTGCCAGTCGCTGACAAATACAAAGGCATCGCAAGCATTGATTTCTCGCTGATTGTTGAAATCTTGGAGAAATACAAAGCCCGGTTCGTTATGAATCCACAAAATTAACTTAGTGCCGTCGCCCAAAAGCGCCTTAACTTCCAGCGCTTTGCCGGCTACATTGACTATAACTCAAAAATCGAGCGATCGCAGCAATTATAAATTAGATTTGTCCCCCACGCGCCGCCTGCAATCAAGGCCGCGCGATATCCCCGACTCGGAAGTATTGTTGAGCAAAAATACCTCGTTTCCCTGTGCAGCCAAAGCCTCAGCTAAGTAACAAATAGCCTGCTGAGTGCCGCCCAAAGGTTCGCGGCAACGAGTTTCAATATTGTAATCCCAAGTGTAGGTATCGAGAAATCCGATTTTCATTGTGGCAATTATCACCGATTTGTGAACTATATTTTTTTTATTTAACCGCAGAGGACGCAGAGGGCGCAGAGAAAAAAGAGATAAGTTCCCACTTGAAATAATTTGCGAGTTCCCTCTCTTCTTCTTCTTCCTCTCTGCGTTCTCTGCGCTCTCTGCGGTTAAATAAATCCATAATAAATGGTATAATCTTAAAACTATTGAGGAGTACCGAACATGACCGCAGAACAAGATCCCGTAAAATTGATGAAACAGCAAGTCGGCTTTGCAGCAGCCGATCGCGTAAAATCTGGTATGATTGTCGGACTCGGCACCGGGTCAACTACAGCTTATACTATTCAAGCCTTGGGCGATCGCATAAAATCAGGTGAACTCAAAGATATCAAGGGAGTCCCGACATCTTTTCAATCAGAAGTGTTAGCAAAACAGTACGGAGTACCGCTGACAACACTCGATGAAATTGACAGAATTGATGTTGCTATTGACGGCGCTGATGAAGTAGATCCCCACCTCAACTTAATTAAAGGTGGTGGCGCTGCCCACACCCGCGAAAAAGTAGTCGATTACCTCGCCACTCAATTTATTGTAGTAGTTGACAGTTCCAAAATCGTAGATAAATTGGGTTCGACTTTTCGCGTCCCCATCGAAGTTATACCGATGGCATTAACACCAGTGATGCGCGCCATTGAAAAATTGGGTGGCAAACCAGAACTCCGCATGGGTGTGAAAAAAGCAGGCCCCGTAATTACCGATCAAGGTAATATGGTAATTGATGTTCAATTTGATAACCTGGACAATCCTGGGGAATTAGAAAAAACTTTGAATAACATTCCCGGCGTGTTAGAAAATGGCTTGTTTGTCAACTGTACAGATTTGGTTTTAGTGGGCGAAATTCAAGACGGAAAACCAGTAGTCCGGGAAATTTATAAATAGAAATACCTAGCACTGGTTGAATTTGTAGGGTGCTTTTCGGCGCACCGATTGACTGTGCACCCTACAATATAGACTTGAATGGCATTGATTCCCTCGCTCTTCTAGAAATTATCTGCGTTAATCTGCGTTAATCTGCCTGACATCTGCGGTTGACAGGCTATCAAAGATTTATGCAATAAGTCTAATGACCGATGCTCAGTGGACGCCCTACAGTTAGATGTGTTGATAAGTTCATATCTCTTTTTTGATGATGCAATATCGCAGATTCGGTCGCACAGAATTATCCATGCCCGTCTTTTCCTGCGGTGGCATGAGATATCAGTACAAATGGCAAGACGTGCCAGCCAATGAAATTCCCCCAGACAATCAACAAAATCTAGAAGCAACGATTAGATACTCAGTTGAATGCGGCATCAATCACATAGAAACTGCTCGCGGTTACGGCACTTCCGAGATGCAATTGGGGCTAATTTTGCCGAACTTTCCCCGCGAAAAGTTAATAGTGCAAACGAAAGTTAGCCCCAAACCAAACTCCCAAGAGTTTCGCGAAGACTTTGATAAATCCTTAGCTTATTTGCAACTGGAATACGTCGATTTACTGTCGCTACACGGCATTAATACCTGGGAATTGCTAGAGGAGTCTATGCGTCCGGGCGGCTGCATGGATGTGGCAAAAAAGTTGCAAGCAGAAGGCAAAGTTCGGTTTATTGGTTTCTCAACTCACGGCCCGACGGATGTGATTGTCAAAACAATTGAAACCAATCAATTTGATTATCTTAACTTGCACTGGTACTACATCAATCAAATTAATTGGCCGGCTATTGAAGCTGCTAAACGTCACGATATGGGCGTTTTTATTATCAGTCCTTCCGACAAAGGCGGTCAGCTTTACAGCCCGCCACAAAAATTGGTAGACTTGTGCTATCCGCTGAGTCCGATGGTGTTTAATGATTTGTTTTGTTTGTCGCATCCGCAAGTACACACTTTGAGTTTGGGCGCCGCCAAACCTGAAGATTTTAACGAGCATCTGAAAGCTGTAGAATTGTTAGATAGATCCGATGAAATTTTGCCACCGATATTAGCCAGGTTGGAAAATGCAGCAATTAATAAATTAGGAGAAGATTGGTTTAAGACTTGGCACGTCGGTTTACCCACTATCGAAAATACTCCCGGAGGTATTAATATTTATGTGATTTTGTGGCTGTGGAATTTGGCCCAGGCTTACGATACGATCGACTATTGCAAGATGCGCTACAACCTTTTAGGTAATGGGGGCCACTGGTTCCCCGGCCAAAAAGCCGATCGCATCGATGAATTAGACTTGCGCCGCCCTCTCGCCCACAGTCCCCACGCTGCTAAAATTCCCGGTATTCTCCAAGCAGCCGATCGGCTTTTTGGAGGCGAAGCCATCCAACGCTTGTCCCAAGAATAATCTAAAAAAAAACCCGGTTTCGAGACAGAAACCGGGTTGGTGAACCGGAGCACGTGAGTTAGTTACGCGCACACAATTAGCCTATACTTGAGAAACTCTCACAACCATCGCCCATCCGTCTCATCCATTCGGGCGATACAACTTTTTTTATCAACTCGCTCCCATTTTGCTTTAATCTGAGATAAAACAGTTAATAATTCACTTAGGTACTTTTTATGACTCTCAAACGCCGAGATTTCTTGTATTTGGTGACTGCCACCGTCGGAGCTATTACCGCAGGTGCTTGCCAAGCGTCAGGAAATAATGTATCGCAAGCAAGTCCAATTGCAGAAAGTCCAAAAATAGCCCAAACTCCGGGGCCTTTTACACTTCCGCCTCTGCCTTACGAATACAATGCTTTAGAACCGCACATCGATGCGCGGACAATGCAATTTCACCACGACAAACACCACGCCGCTTACGTTAAAAACCTCAACGATGCTGTCAGCAAATACCCGCAACTCAAAAATATCACTGCGGAAAATATGCTGCGAGATTTGAGCAAAGTGCCGGAAGATATTCGCACAACCGTGCGTAACAATGGCGGCGGACACCTAAATCACAGTATGTTTTGGGAAATCATGGGCCCCAACGGCGGCGGCGAACCCACAGGGGCAATTGCAACAGCAATTAAGCAAAATTTCGGCAGTGTTGACGATTTTAAAGCAAAATTTAACGATGCCGGCACTAAGCGTTTTGGCAGCGGTTGGGTTTGGCTAGTCCGCAATAAAGCTGGCAAACTTGAGATTACAACTACGGCAAATCAAGACACGCCTTTCATGGATGGCAACTATCCAATTATGGGTAACGATGTTTGGGAACACGCTTATTATCTCAAATATCAAAACCTGCGCGCAGACTACTTAAAAGCTTGGTGGAATGTTGTTAATTGGGCGGAAATTAACAAGCGCTACGAAAAGGCGATCGGGTAGTTTTCAATTAGATGAAATAGAGGACACGGCCGATGAAATAGAGGACACGGCCGATGAAATACAGGACACGGCCGATGAAATAGAGGACACGGCCGATGAAATACAGGACACGGCCGATGAAATACAGGACACGGCCGATGAAATACAGGACACGGCCGATGAAATACAGGACACGGCACTGCCGTGTCCCTACTAGCGCACGGGACGCTCGAACTGCTGTACAACTTTCCGCAAGTAAACGCAGTGCCGGGCCCCCTGACTCGTCGGCGTTGTGAATGCTTCTACTGACTCAACTTTACCGCCCAAATGCTCGATCGCCCTTTGCAACTCCGTTTCTTCCTCCACCGTCCAATTCCCACGGTAAAGTACAGCCAAACCGCCATTTTTCAGCAGAGGCAGCGCGCATTTAGCGCAGAGAGGAGCGGCTCCAACTGCTCTGAGAAGTGCTAGATCGTAAGCTTGTTTGTGCTGCTGCCCTCGGGCAATTTCATCGGCTCTGCCCAACAAAGTCGCCGCATTTTCTATCCCTAAAGACGGCACAACTGTTTCCAAAAAAGTAATTTTTTTGCGAGTAGAATCGAGCAAAGTAACTGATAGTTGCGGCAGGGCGATCGCAATTGGCAACCCCGGAAAACCCCCACCAGTCCCAATGTCGATCGCTTTCTGCACCGACTCGGCGGCCAATTCTGGATTTTCCGCCAAATTGTGATTAGTTGGCAGCAGTCTGGCAATTCCCCGCAGAGAATCCCACAAATGTTTTTCCCAAAACTCCATCGGCTCAGTAATTCGAGTTAAATTCAAGGAGCGATTTCCCTCGACAATTAACTCGTAAAGTCGCTGAAATTGTTGCTGCTGCGACTCATCCGGCTGCCAGTTCAGCGTTTTTTGCCACAACTCGTTCATCTCCGGTAGCACAGGCATTGTAATCTGATTCATCTTCTATTGCCACTTTTTCCTAAAATATGCAAATTATCTTCGCCCAAAAATGCTTCACAATGCGATCGGCCCGCCCGCACTAACTAATGACTAATGACTAATGACTAATGACTAACAAAACTGGTTTCCTTAGCTTCTAATTTAGCCCGATCGACCTCCTGCAAATCGCCGTGATCTAAAGTCCAAAAGCGATCAGCAACGCTCAGCAAATCGCTAGCATCGTGAGTTACAATCAACAAAGTCCAGTGACTTTTCAACTTGCTCAACAAGCTTACCAACTGCCGCCGCATCGACCAATCCAAACCCGCCGTCGGTTCGTCCAATAGTAGCAAATGCGGCTGCCGAATTAACTGCACCGCCAGGGCTACCCTGCGCTGTTGACCGCCGCTCAAAGCGTGTGGGGAAGCCCGCAGCGGCAAATGTCCGAGCCCCACTTCTGCCATTGCTGAGTTAATTTGTTCTTGTCCCAATTCAGGATGTCCCAGTCGCAATTCTTCTAAAATTGTGCCTCCGCAAAAATGCCTTTCGGGAAACTGGAACACTAAACCTCCTAACTGTTGCAAGTGTTCTGGGGTTAATTCTTGTTCCCGCCAACGGATGTCGCCGCTAGTTTTTTCCGCTAAACCTGCTAATATTTCTAAGAGCGTACTTTTGCCAGAACCGCTGCGACCCACAATCAGTCCCATTTGCTGCGAGGGAAGTTCTAAGTTAATATTTTTCAGAATAGCATTCGGACAGGCTGTAGGATGATATACTAAGTTTTTTAGATAAAGCATTAACGCAATTGGTAATTGGGGAGAAGGAAGGCACTACACGAATTTTGACACGGATACACGGATTAATTATCGAGCCTCAGCCATTTGTTTCTGGTTGTAGCCGATCGCACACAATTATTTTACATAAATCTTTACAAAAATTTCCTTTTTTTTCAGGATTGGCGTTTGATTTTTTGGTTTTTTCATGGTATATTTTAATAATGGAAATCTGTTCTTTAATATATTACAAGTCACACTTCCATTCTTAAAATATACCTCAGCAACCATAAAAAATCAAGCAAATTTCACTCTTTTTTTGGTCGCGGCCCGAAAGTCTGAAAATTTAACTCTCTTGTTTCTAGTTTACAGTATATTCCATTGAGAGAAGTGACGATGACGAAAACCCCTTTAGCATCGCTTGGCAAGCAAATGTTAAGTTCTAAACAGACAGTGCGGGCGATCGCCTGTGCAGGAGCGATCGCCCTCAGCATCTGCATTAACTCGGCAGTAGCGGGCGATCCCTTTCGCAACAGCAACCCGCAGGCGATCGGGCCCAACACCGAAACCGCTTTCAAAACAATGTTTCAGCAAGGAAACTACAAACAAGCAAAAACTCAAGTTCAACAAGCACTATCAGCCGAACCAAACGAGCCGCTAGCCTATGCAATGGCAGCCTCCCTCTCCTACATCGAGGAGGACTTAAACTCGATGAATTCCTACGCACAAAAAACCCGCGAAGTCGGCGAAAAATTGACTAAAACTAATCCATTGCGCGGCAATATTTACACAGCAGCAGGTCACTTTCTAGAAGGGGCGAACATTATAGCCAAAGAAGGAACAGCCAAAGGCGCGTCCCAAGCACTCAACAAACTGCGAGTAGTATTTCAATACCTAGAGGTCGCCGATAAAATAGCGCCCAACGACCCCGAACTTAACCTGATCAAAGGCTACATGGACTTAATGCTAGCCACAAACCTGCCCTTTTCCAACCCCAATGAAGCGATTCAAAGACTCGAACAAAAAGCCTCTCCCCGCTACTTAGCTTATCGCGGCATGGCAGTAGGCTATCGAGACTTGAAAAAGTACGATCGCGCTTTAGAATTTGCGAACAAATCCCTAGCTGAAACGCCCAATAATCCCGAAGTTCTCTATCTAAAAGCACAAATCTTATTTTCCCAATCCCAGGGGAAAGACGGCAACAAAACCTTACTTGAAGAAGCCAGAAAAAACTTCGACGCAGCCTTAGCAAAACCCGACCAACTGCCGCGCAGTTTAGTAGCCGAAATCTTCTTTCAGCAGTGCAGAACCCGCAACCGTCTCGACAGCAAATCTCGCGCCTGCGACCCCATGCGCGATAAAATTAGAGATGCAGATGGAGTCTGGGGGCCCGCGGCCTTACCACCACTATAAAAAGAGTCAGAGGGGAAGTCAGGAGTCAGGAGTCAGTAGGAAACTTTTCCCTGTCTCCCTGTCTCCCAATTTTCCTCTCTCCTGCAATCCAATTCCTGCAATTCCATTCCCTTTCTTTGAAAAAATTGATGCAAGTAGAGTTTCGCGAGTTTAACCCCTTTGACCTCTGGATTTGGCTGAAGTTCAGCAACGTGCCTTCAAACGGTGAAAAACAGTATGTTGAAGAAGTGTTTGACTCTTGGTTTTTCTTGGGAAAACTCGGAGGATTTAATGCGGAAAATTTGCAAGTTCAAGATGAAGGCTTAGATATCAGTCAGATGAATTACGATGTTAATCTAGCCGACCAAAGCATGATGGCTTTGATGCACAATATGGGAGAAATGGAGTATCAAGGTTCTTGGGCTCGCTGCTGGTTTGATTTGGGAACTAGCGATGCAATTGGCCTCGATGTTTTGATTAATGTTTTCCAGCAACTGAGCAAAGAATTCGTAACGATTGAAAAACTCATTATTGGCGGGGAAAATACAGACTGGCCCGTTGACACCAGTCGCCGTCGAGAGGCTTTTGCTGCTGATAATTAGTCATTAGTCATTACTCATTAGGGGCGGATTCTACTCGTTACTAGGCTCTGCCTGGTAACACAGATCCGGAGGCTCTGCCTCCTATGAAAGCTGCTCCGAAATCGAGGCAGAGCCTCTGGACATTGATTCCTAGGCAGAGCCTAGAGCGCCAGTCCAGTAAAAGAGGTTGACAAAAAGCCAAAAATATGATGGTCTATAAAAAACTAGCTGGGAAAGC
>NZ_JAUBTB010000039.1:0-69796 GCF_036704965.1 Microcoleus sp. F10-B2
CTCCCCCTCTCCTATTCTCCCCCTCTCCCCCTCTCCTATTCTCCCCCTCTCCCCCTCTCCTATTCTCCCCCTCTCCCTCTCTCCTATTCTCCCCCTCTCCTATTCTCCCCCTCTCCCTTCAACTCCCCTTCAAACGCTCCAACAGCCATTGAAATCTCGATTCAGCCAAATCGGGATTTTCGACATTTTGCCCGATGGCGCCCTCGTCGTCGGGTTCTTGATATATTAAACCATCACTATCATCGCCGAAGCGTTTGACTGTACCCCGCAGTCTCGACGACAGAAATTTGGTAATCGCCCGATAAAACCGCAGGGAAAAAAGCACGTCTTGCTCGAGTTTTTCAGTTAGCAGCCGCCTCGGAATTGACAGGATGAGGCACTCTTCAATTGCCGTGACGCTAGCAGAAGGAAGCCTCCCGTCTACAAAAGACATTTCGCCCAACACTTCCCCGGAAATAATTTTTCCAATTTCTTTGTCGCCCAAAGATGATACAGCAACGCTCAAAGTTCCCTCCAGAACTATGTACAGGGCGTCTAAGGGCTTACCTTCGGTAATCAGAGTTGTGCCGGGGAGGATTTGGGTGCGGGTGCCGTTGGCGAGCATCCAATCGATGTCGCGATCGCTCAATTCGCCTAATATGACTAGAACTTTGCTCATAAAGTCAGGTTGAGATGAGATAATTTGTATTTTTTTACTTGTTTAGTTGAGTGCTGTTGTGAGATGGTCAGACCATGAGCGAAAGCGAAGGCTAAACTTTACAAATAGAACACTAAATTTTACACAATTCTAATAATATTTAGTAAATTTGACACGATCGAGCTACAAATGTTTGTCCGATTAGTGCTATTCTACATTACTTGTCAGGGACTGTGCAGCAGCCGATCGCGTTGTTTTAACTGCACTTGCTTTGGACGGCGGGGCTGCCAAAACTGTTTTGAAAGCTTGCTGTCTCTTGGTTTCGAGCTGGTGCGCCCTCAAAAACCGGATTTTTTCGGCATGGCTGCGAGTGCAGCGCCCTCAAGTACAGTATTGTAGAATGCAAGCCAGACGCGCGATCGACCCCTCAATTAAACAGGATCGAGGGTGAAATCATCCCTAGGATTGATTTTTAGCCGATCGATAGGTAAATTTAAATTAGCCTCTAAACCGGCCGTCAGTTCTTAAATCTAATCAGCTTGAGAGTTGACTCTTCAACGGTTGAGTGCCAATCTAGGAACAACACAACTCGTATTTGTGTCTTTTTTTAGCAAAGCTCTCGACGGTCGCCCTCAAACACTTACACTTTTAACACACGGTTCATTGAGGAGTTTCTATGAATAGTCTCTTTTCCAAGTCTACTTTCGCGTTAATAAATCTTGCTGCTTTAGCTGTTTGTTGCAGTACCCTGTCAGCGAAAGCTGAAACTGGTAACTTGCCCGATATCGGTACAACTGCAACAATCGCAGCTCAAAATATTGACCAAATTTCTGAGCCTGCGGCAACTTCAGCAGTTAAACCAGACGCAGAAACAACGGCTAGTAATAAAAAAATTGATTCTATCAGTTGGAGCGAACTAACAGAAACGGCAGAGCCAGCAGCCTCTGAACCGGCAGCCAATTTGCAAGTATCTATTGCAACACCAGAAAAATCGGAAGCAGCAACATCTGAAATAGCTGGAACAGAAACTGCGCCAAGTACCTCCATTGCTGCTGAGACAGAAAAGTCGGAAGAAACCGCTAAAATTGCTGATAATAGCGTCAAAGTGGAGTCAACGGTCGAGAATGCCAAAAAGAACGATCGACCTACCTCAATTGTTGCCGAGAGCAATAATCTGGAAGTAACAGCAACGAAGGAAGAAAAAGAAGTCAAAACAGCACAAGAATTGTTGAGCAATCCTGTCAGCACTTCCGCCTCAGCTTTGACAAACCAACCGAAAGTTGCTGAAAAACCGGCAACTGTCTCAGAACCAACTAAAAAAGTGGCTCAAGGAACTCAAATCCGACCGGGCCGAGCTACCCGTTCGGGGCCCAGCTACATCGGCATTGGCGGCAATCTAGGTTTTGGCGGAGATACAGCCTTGGGCGACGGTTCATTTGCGATTGTTAGCAAAATCGGTTTGACCAACAATTTCTCGGTGAGACCGACTGTTTTGTTCCGCGACAACTTAACTGTTCTAGTTCCCGTTACCTTCGATTTTGTATCTCAAGAGGCCGTCGAAGTCAGCGATGATTTTGTGATTACTGCTGCTCCTTATGCAGGTGCTGGCGTTGCATTTTCTACCGGTGATAACAGTAATTTTGGCTTCCTGATTTCGGGTGGTGTAGATGTGCCGCTGTCGAGAAATTTTACAGCCACAGCGGGACTGAATGTTGGTTTTCTCGACGGAGCTGAAGTGGGATTGTTAGTCGGTGTCGGCTATACGTTCCCTAATGTTGTCAGGTAGTGTGGCTGTTTGAGCAAACGCAGGACAAATAAATACGTGCAGAGTTGGCTGTAGGAATACAGTCAACCTTTTTTTTGATGAGGGAAAATCTGCCAATTCGATCGATGTAGGGTGCGCCACAAGCAGAGAGCGCCGAGATAGATTTTTGTGAAGGATATAATGATGGTTGGATCGATCTTATATTTTGCACCATTTTCAATAAGCTTTTTATGGACGGGCAGGATGCCCATCCCACAATCAAATTCACTCTTTGTGGAACAGGCATATTGCCTGTTCTAGAAAATGGTGCAAGATATGAGATCGATCGTACTTTCTCACCAACCACCCGAAAAAACCGTGACCAAAACAGAAATCTTAGCAGCACTCAAAAATCTGACAGCAGAAGAACGCCTAGAAATCATCGAAACAGCTTCGCGGATGATGCGCGAAGAAATAGAAGAAAAAGCCCAGCGCAAAACTGAGAGAAAACGGAAACTCAGAGCCGCAGCAGAAGCAGCAGTCAAAGATTATATGCCGGGAGGTGCTTTACATGATTTGTGGTCGGCTGATAGCGAACCCTACTTTGATTCCGAGGAAGAATGCCTTAACGCAGGGATAAAAACTAATGCGTAGAGGTGAAATCTGGCTGGTTGCGCTTGAACCTACTGTGGGCGCCGAAATCGGCAAAACCCGTCCGGTAGTAATTGTCAGCGATGAAACGGTGGGAATTTTGCTGCTTGAAGTTATTGTTCCCATCACTGACTGGAAAGAGCGATACACCGAGAGAAACTGGATGGTTCGACTAGAACCCAGCGGCGAAAATGGCTTGACTAAAGTCTCCGCTGCCGATACTTTTCAAGTCCGTTCCGTTTCTCAACAAAGATTTGTCCGACAACTCGGAACCTTGTCCGAGACAATTATGGAAGAAATTGCAGAAGCACTGACAATTGTTCTGGATCTAGATTGAATAACTAGGCAACAGCGTACAAATAGTGTTATTTATAGATAGATTGTATGGCGCGATGGCCTAAATGATTCCTATACAACTTACGCTCAAAAATTTTCTCAGCTATCGCGAAGCTGCTTTAGACTTTCGCGGCTTGCACACTGCTTGCATTTGCGGGCCTAACGGTGCTGGCAAATCCTCCCTCTTAGAAGCCATATCCTGGGCAATTTGGGGCTGTTGTCGCAGCGATACGGAAGACGATATCATCCATATCGGCGAAACTGATGTGCGCGTTGATTTCACTTTCTCCACAGGCGGCCAAATCTACCGGGTGATTCGCAACCGCCGGCGCGGACAATCGGGAAGTTTGGAATTTCAAGTAGCAACAAACCCCCCCTTCCCCCCCCTTGGTAAGGGGGGGCCAGAAGAAGTGAATTCTTCCCTTAATGAAGATCCAGAAAACTTAAATTCTTCTCCCCCCCTTGGTAAGGGGGGGTCGGGGGGGGTGAATTTTCGCACGCTCACAGACAAAGGTCTGAGAACAACTCAGCAAAAAATCCTCGAACACATCAAACTAGATTACGATACTTTCATCAATTCGGCATATTTGCGGCAGGGGCGAGCTGATGAATTTATGCTCAAAAAGCCGATCGAACGCAAACAAGTTTTAGCCAACCTGCTCAAACTCGACTCCTACGATACTTTATCCGACCAAGC
The DNA here is from genome assembly GCF_036704965.1 of Microcoleus sp. F10-B2. NCBI lineage: Bacteria > Bacillati > Cyanobacteriota > Cyanophyceae > Oscillatoriales > Microcoleaceae > Microcoleus > Microcoleus sp. F10-B2. The sequence goes on from NZ_JAUBTB010000039.1 coordinate 4,066, forward strand.
CAAGGATACCTCCAAACAATTTAAAGCTCAAGTCGAAGTGCTCAAACAGAGTTTGCTAACCGTACAAGAGCAACTGCAACAAAAAGAGACCATCGCCTCCGAACAAACTCAATTGCAGCAAGCAACCGATTTGCTTCAGCAGCAGCAGCAAGCCGACACAACCGAGTTACAGCAACTGCAACTCCAGCACCACAACCGCCAAACTTGGCAAAAACTCCTCGCAGGCCACCAGCAACAGCACTACAATATCACTCAAGAATGCCGCCGCTTGCAGCAAGAACTCAGCGCAGCCAAACAGCAGCAAAATGAGCTACAAGCCCTCCTAGGGCAAGAAAAGGAAATAACAGCAGGCATCGCGTATTTCCACAGCTTGCAAGCGACAGAAGAGACTCTGGCTGGCAAATTCAAAGCTAACCAACAAGCTCAAAATCAGCGCCAGCAATTGCAAGAACAGCAGCGGCAAGAACTGAGCTTTTTGCAAAGCAAAATTCAGCAGTTGCAAGCTCAATTAGAGGTTTTAGAACAAGATGAAAAAGATGTTCTGGAAATTCTCAAACAGCAGCCGGAGGTTGATAAAGGACTCGCACAGTTGCAAGCAGTTCGATCGCGCCTCAACGAACTAGAGCAACTGCAACTGCAAGTTTCGCCGCTGCTACAACAGCAGCAGCAAAAGCAACAAAAGCTCGATCGCGCCCGCGCCGGTTTAACCGCCCGGTTAGAGGAAATCAACCGACAGGTGCAAGTTCAGCAGCAGCAGCGACAACCGCAATTACAGCAGGAAATCTCGGCAATCGCCAATCAAATTTTGCAGTTGGAAAACAAGCGAGTTTATCAGCAGCGAGTCCGCGAAAAAGGTCAAGAAAGGCACGACTTTCTCGGAAACCTGCAAGCCAAAAGCCGCGACTATCAAACCAGACTCGCCGAGATCGACCAAAAACTGCAACTGCTGCGGAAACATGAAGGAGAAAAAACCGCAGGCGAAGGTAAAGCCTCGAATTTTGCGGAAAACGAGCCATCGAATTCGCATTTAATGGTGCGGGATGCAAATTTTGGCAATTGTCCTTTGTGCGATCGACCTTTAGACGAACACTACTGGAATTTGGTAGTCGCAAAACACCACACCCAACAGCAGGAAATCTGGAACCAACTGTGGGTTGTCCGCGAACAATTAGCCGTCTCTGAGCGCGAAATTCAAGTCCTCAGACATGAATACCGCGAACTAGAAGAGGAATTAGCGCCCTACCAAGAATTGCGGGAACGCCGCAGTCATTTACAAGCACAATTAGATAGCCTGGGTCAAGATGAAAACCGACTGCAAAGTATGCGTCAAGACGCTGCAGAAATAGAGCGGTTGCTGCGCACCGGCGAGTATGCAGCCGATGATTTGCGCGAACTCCAGCACATCGAACAGCAACTGCAACAGCTCAATTACAGCGATCGCAGCCACTCCCTCGCCCGCAGCGATGAAAAGCGCTTGCGGTGGGCGGAAATTAAGCAAGCTCAAATCAAAGACGCTCAGCAAAAACTGAATAAAATTAATGCCCGCCGCCCGGATTTGCAAACTCAATTAGCCACGGTACAGCAACAGTTAGAACAGCAAAAAAATAGCTCGGAAATACAGCAGCAAATTCTATCTTTAGATAGATACATTGCGGAAATTGGCTATAATTTGGAACAGCACGAACACGTGCGGAACGAAATGCGCCGAGATCAGTTTTGGATCGCCCGCGCCGAAAAATTGCGCTCGGCAACTGTGCAGTACCCGCAAGTGCAGCAGCGGGTTAATGAAATAGCAAATTCCATCGCCGTGCGCGATCGAGATTTGCAAGCTGTCAGCGCTCAAACTGCCGCTATGAACCAGCAATTGCAAGAACATCCCGATCCCGCAGCCCGCATCAGTGCGATCGAACAGCAAATCAGTCGCCGCCGCCAGCAGCTAGACCAACATTTGGGAAGTCTCGGACGCCTCCAGCAGCAGCAGCAAAATCTGGAAAATTTGCAAGTTCAGCTAGTAGCTCAAAAAGAGCAAATGCAAGTTGCAAAACGCCAGCAGCGAGTTTATCAAGAGTTGGGTCAAGCATTTGGTAAAAACGGCATTCAAGCTTTAATGATTGAAAATGTTTTGCCTCAACTAGAAGCTGAAACAAATCAGATATTGTCGAGATTGAGCGCTAATCAATTGCACGTTCAATTTATTACTCAGCGGGCGGCTGCTTCTAAAAAAGCAACTAAATTGATTGACACTTTAGACATTTTAATTGCTGATGCTCGCGGTACTCGCGCCTACGAAACTTACTCCGGCGGTGAAGCTTTTCGGATTAATTTTGCGATTCGGCTGGCGCTGGCTAGACTGCTGTCTCAGCGGGCGGGTACGGCTTTGCAAATGTTGATTATTGATGAGGGATTCGGGACTCAGGATGCTGAAGGGTGCGATCGGCTGATTGCTGCAATTAATGCGATCGCCTCCGACTTCGCCTGCATCCTCACCGTTACCCATATGCCCCACTTGAAAGAAGCTTTTCAAGCTAGGATTGAAGTAAGCAAAACTGCTCAGGGTTCTTGCATCAGCTTGTCAATTTAAAAGGGTTGACGAGCAGGATGTAAGGAGGAGAAGAAAAAAGTTGGAAATAGCCGTATTTTCACCTTTTGTTTTCTTTCCGCCTTCGGTATTTTCACCTGTTTTTTATGGATAAGTGCCGAATGCCTTCTGTTATCATACTTTCAAACAAGAAGGCCGCTTTATGCCCCTGCTCTAAACCATTATGGAATCAGCCATTGCCAATCTAAAATCTACAATCTAAAATGGTATTAGTCGTTTCCCCCGCAGGCTTTTGTGGAATGCTGACTTTGTTAAAAAAGCTAAATTAAAAAGAAAATTATAGAATAAAAATGGCTCAAGCTATTTATAAATTTTTATTGTTCTGTCCGATTTTCGGGAGTTTGGATCTTGCCACCGATGACAACAGACTCTTTCAACCTGTCTCTCCTAGAGCGGGCGATCGCAGCGTCGAGCAACAGCATTCTCATCGCCGATGCTCGCCAGCCTGACATACCGATTATCTACTGCAATCCTGCTTTTGAGAAACTGACCGGTTACAGTGCCGAAGAAGTTATTGGACGCAACTGCCGATTTTTGCAGGGCCCCGATACCGATCGGGCCGAATTAGACAAACTTCGCAGCAGTTTACGATCGGGAACGGAAATTCAGGTAGTTCTCAAAAATTATCGCAAAGACAAAAGTTCTTTTTGGAACGAATTAATGGTTTCCCCCATCCTAGACAATGAGGGTAAATTAACTCATTTTATCGGAGTTCAGAACGATATTAGCAAAAGAGTAGCAGCCGAAACAGCCAGGGAAGAAAGCGAAGAAAGATTGCGCGCGATCGCCCGCACGACTCCCGTTCCCCTGTTAATTACGCGCCTAGAAGATAGCCTGATCTTGTATGCAAATCCTGCTCTAGGTGAAAGTTTAGGGTTGAGTTGCGAACAACTTATTGGTGAAAAAACAATTGATTTTTATGCCAATATCAACGATCGATGTCACTTGCTAGAATTAGTCAAACAAAACGGCTTTAGCGACAGCAAAGAAATCTGCCTCAAGAAAGCAAATGGCAGTTTTTTTTGGGTAAAAATCTCGATGCGAGCGATTAATTTTAACGGCGAAGCCGCAATTTTATCGGCATTTTACGATATTACCGATCGCGTAGAAGCAGAAACAGCACTACGGCAAAGCGAAGCGAGGTTTCAAAAACTAGCCGCCAACGTTCCGGGGATGATTTATCAATTTCAGTTAGCAGCAGACGGCACTATGTCATTCCCCTACGTCAGTTCCGGCTGCCGCGAACTCTGGGAAATAGAACCAGATGTACTCCAAAATTCAGCTATTCCCGCTATAGAAATGATTCATCCAGACGATGCGCCCAGCTTCCACGAATCTTTTGCTATCTCAGCTAAAACTTTAGAACCTTGGCGGTGGGAAGGCAGATTTGTTTTTCCGGGCGATCGGATTAAGTGGATTAGCGGGGCTTCGCGACCCGAACCGGGCGAAAAAGATGACATTATTTGGGACGGCTTGTTGATTGACATTAGCGATCGCAAACTTGCAGAATCAGCACTGCGGCAAAGCGAAGCCAGATTCCAAAAAATGGCCGCCAATTTGCCGGGAATGATTTATCAATACTTGCTGCATCCAGACGGTTCCGATGAATTCATTTATGTCAGTTCCGGCTGTTGGGAACTCTACGAACTAGATCCAGAAAAACTTCAACAAAACTCCGATTTAATGTGGTCAACGGTGCATCCAGACGACCTAAAAAATCTGTTAGAATCAATCGCAGTTTCCGGCCAAACTTTAAAACCTTGGATATATGAAGGGCGGATCGTAACCGGATCGGGAAAACAGAAATGGATTCGCGGCATCGCCCGCCCCGAACTGCAACCTGGGGGCGATATACTGTGGGAGGGGGTAACAATCGACATCAGCGATCGCAAGCTAGCAGAAATCGCCCTCAGCGAGTCAAAAATCGCCCTGCAACAAGCCAATCAAGAACTTGAAAAGCGCGTCCTAGAACGCACGGAAGCCTTGGAAACATCCCAAAAAATGCTGTGGTCGGTAATCAACAACATCCCTCAGTTAATCGCCTGGAAAGATCGAGATTTAGTTTACTTGGGAGGCAACAAAAACTTTGCTAAACTCGCAGGTTTCAATCACCCCAGTGAAATCGCCGGTCTCACCGACTTCGATATGCCCTGGAAGCCCGAAGAAACAGAAGTTTTTCGAGCCTGCGACAGCCGTATCATGGCAACAAACACCCCAGAATATCACATCATAGAATCCAAAATGCAAGCCGACGGCACCCAATGCTGTCAGGAGACAAATAAAATACCTTTACACGACAATTACGGCAATGTTGTCGGCATTTTGTCTACGTTTGAAGACATCACCGACAGGCTTTCCCTAGCAGCTAAAGTCCGCGCCAGCGAAGAACTATTTCGCACAATTTTTGAAGATGCTCCCATCGCTATCTACTTAGCCAATTTAGACGACAACAAGTTAGTGCGAGTCAATAAAACTTACTGCGAAATGCTGGGATATACCGCAGCAGAATTGCTCGACAAAACATTGATTGAACTTGGGCATCCCGAAGACGATCCCAAAAATATCCAAGTTGCTCATTCTCTTGAGCAAGGAGAAATTAATAGCTATCAAATCGAACTCCGCCAGATTGCCGCTACAGGTAAAATTGTTTGGGTAAACGTTACAGCTACTTTGATTCGAGACGGCGAAGGACAACCTATTTACAACTTAGGGATGATTGAAAATATAACTAATCGCAAAATTTCCGCCGCCGCACTCCAAGCTTCCGAATCTCAATTAAGAAAACAAGCCGCCCAATTGCAAGAAGCCTACGAACACCTACAAAACGCTCAAATCCAATTAGTTCAATCAGAAAAAATGTCGAGCCTCGGTCAGATGGTGGCTGGCATCGCCCACGAAATTAACAATCCCGCAACTTTTATTAACGGCAATATTTCACATACATACACCTATTTTCACGATTTAATTGAACTCTTGAATCTCTACCAGGACAGTTACCCATCCCCAGTGCCTCAGATTGCTGAAAAAGTTAAGGAATTAGATTTAGATTTCCTCAAGGAAGATTTGCCAAAAATGCTCAACTCCATGAAAATCGGAGTAGAAAGAATCAGTAAAATTGTGTTGTCTCTGCGTAATTTTTCGCGGTTGCACGAATCAGAAATGAAGTTTGCCGACCTTCATGAAGGAATTGAAAGCACGCTGTTAATTTTGCAACACCGATTGCATCAGAAAAATCAACAAAACCCGATCGAAATTATTAAAGACTACGGAAAAATATCGAAAATTTACTGTTGTGCGGGGCAGTTTAACCAGGTATTTTTCAACATTATCAGCAATGCGCTCGACGCACTAGAAAACCAACCGCAACCTCGGACGATCGTGATTCGCACTGAAATGAAAAAAGCCGGATTGAAAAGCCAAAGTAAAAGCCAGCTCGTTAATTGCGATCGCATCGTCATTTGCATCGCCGACAGCGGCCCGGGAATGACTGAAGACGTTCGCAAACGGCTGTTTGACCCCTTCTTCACCACCAAACCGGTAGGGTCTGGAACAGGCTTGGGATTGTCCATCAGCCATCAGATTGTGGTAGAAAAACATAGGGGAACCCTGCGGTGCATCTCAGCGCCCGGACAGGGAGCGGAATTCTGGATTGAAATCCCGTGCTCCGCTAACGGAAATTAATCTAAAAGTTTCAATATCTAACTTTTAATTCTTCATTGCCGTCGGTGCTTGAGTTATCAGGGTTTTGAATTAACCGCACTCAGAAGCCGAAATAAATCGCATTCAGCGGTGTGCTAATCTGCTGCCCTTATTCGCTAGGCAATTATGCTCAAAAAACTACCTTTATCCTGGTCTCGCTACATTCCAGCCGGGTTGACGCTCGCTTTGGGTGTAGGACTGTCGACCCTGGCATTCGCCTTGGTTTGGGACTGGGAAGACAACCGCCGCGACTACGAAATGCACCGCCGCATTGACGATATTTCGATCGGCATCGAACGCCAGCTAAACTCCGACTTAGACGCAGTTCTCGCCCTCAGCGACTACATGAAAGCCTTCAGCGCCGTCGAGCGTTCCTCTTTTGCCCGGTTTGTCGCGCGTCCCCTATCCGTCCACCCCAGCCTGCAACTCCTAGCTTGGGCCCCCCGCATCCCCAATGCTCAGCGGCGCAACTACGAAGCCAAAGCCAGAAGCGAAACCGACTCCAGCTTCGAGATTACAGAGCGCGGCCCCCGAGGAGAACTGCGCAAGGCCCCTCAACGTTCCGAATACTTCCCGGCTTTCTACGTCGAACCAACAGCCGGAAACGAGACAGCATTGGGCTTTGACCTCGCCTCCCACGCAGAAATCCGCGCAGCGCTCGATCGAGGCCGCGATACTGGAGAAATGATTGTCACCAACTACGTCGGCCTAACTCAGGGCCATGTCCCGGAACTGGGTCTTTTGACAATAGTTCCGATTTACGAAACCAGCACTAAACCAACTACCCTAGAATCCCGCCGCCAACTGCTGCAAGGATTTGTTCTGGGCGTATTTCGAGGCAAAGATATTTTCCAAACCTCTTTAAAAGGACGCAATACCGACTACCTCACTATTTATCTCGCCAGCCAGACTCCAGACAAGCAAGAAGCACCGCCGCTGTTACCGCAAACGGGCAGCCCCGTTCTCAAAAATCTGCCTGCTGACGGCCCGATTCAGCAATTTGCGGTGCTGTTCCAATCCGCCAACCAACAAGTTCTCCCAGCATCAGCCGCTGCGGAACGATCCCTCAGACAAAACTGCCCGATTCTTTACAATCCAGGCCCGGAGTATACAGCTTGCAAAAGGCTGCTGAAAATTAGCGGCCGCCAGTGGTCTATGTACGTGTCCGCAACGCCGGAAATTCGCAGGATTCGCAAGCACTGGCGCTCTTGGGGAACTCTGACGATGGGGATGCTGTGGACTCTGATTCCGGTGACATATATGCTGACAGCTTTGAGCCGCACCGCCCAAATCGAAAAGCTAGCCCGAGAAAGAATTCGCCAAGCCGAACAGTTGCAGGCTGCTTACCTGCAGTTGGAACTCGAACAAGCTAAATCCGAGCAACTGCTGCTGAACGTTTTGCCGGCAGCGATCGCCCTGCGCTTGAAGGACAATGAACATAATATCGCCGAAAGTTTTGGGGAAGTGACTGTGATGTTTGCCGACATTGTGGGGTTTACAGAACTTTCGTCGAGAATTTCAGCGACTGCGGTGGTGGAAGTGCTCAACGATATTTTTTCGGCTTTTGACCACTTGGCCGATCGCCACGGTTTGGAGAAAATTAAGACTATTGGTGATGCTTACATGGTTGTCGGCGGTTTGCCTACGCCCCGAGAAGATCACGCCGAGGCAGTTGCGAATATGGCGATCGATATGCTGCACGAAATTCGGCTTCTGAGTTTAGAACATTCGGAACCTTTCAGCATTCGGATCGGGATTAGCAGCGGCCCTGTCGTTGCCGGCGTGATCGGCTTAAAAAAGTTTATTTACGACCTCTGGGGCGACACAGTAAATATTGCTTCGCGCATGGAATCCCACGGAATTACCGGCTGCATTCAAGTCACCGCCGACACCTACGAGATATTAAAAGATAAATATACTTTTCAGAAGCGAGGCGCCATTCAAGTTAAGGGCAAGGGATACATGGTTACTTATTTGCTGACTGGCAAAAAGATTATTGAGCCAGCCCAAAAACAAATACAAGCCTCCGAATCCCCGATCGACTAAGACTTGCGATCGCCAAGCTAAAATAGTATAAACTCAAGGTATTCTATCACCCATGCACCAAAAAAAGGAAAAACCATGACGACGCTGCTAATTCAAACCGAAAGCGTCCCACTGACCGTCAATTTCCCTGCGATTCAATCGATGACTGTTGAACAGTTCTATGAATTCTGTCTAGTTAATCGCGATTTGAGAATTGAGCGTACTGCCAGTGGGGAAGTTATCATTATGTCACCAGCTTTTTCAGATACAGGGAACCGCAACTTCAAGATTGCCCTACAATTGGGGAACTGGGCAGAAGAAGATGGCACAGGTGAAACGTTTGACTCCAGTGCAGGCTTTACCTTGCCAAATGGAGCAACCCGATCCCCGGATGCCTCATGGATTAAACTAGAGCGCTGGAATGCCTTAACTGAAGAACAAAAAGCCTCATTCGCACCGATTTGTCCAGACTTTGTGATTGAATTGCGGTCTGCTAGTGACACTCTCAAGGGATTGCAAAACAAGATGCAAGAATATATTGACAACGGTGTATCGCTCGGCTTTTTGCTCGATCGCAAAAACAGAAAAGTCTACATCTACCGTCCCAATGGCGAACCTGAAATCTTAGATAATCCTGAAACAGTCAGCGCAGATCCAGAGTTACCGGGATTTGTCTTGCGGATGGCAAAAATCTGGTGATTTAGATCGTTATACCATACTCAATGACATCAATTCATCTGTCATTTCAAAATTCGCCGTCACGCTTTGCACGTCGTCTAAATCTTCCAGTGCATCCATTAACTTAAGGAGCGATCGAGCTTTTTCAGGAGTGTCTATTTCCACTGTATTGCTAGGAATCCAGCGAGTTTCCGACTGCAAAACAGCAAGTTTTTTTTTTCAAATGACACTCTCCGCTCTTTCATAGACTGGGATTCTTGGTTCATAGATACCTTATTTTTTAGCTCGCATCACTAAATCAATTAACTGTTCTCTTCCCCAGAGTTGTACCCCATTCGCTAGAGCCAGTTTATGAGCATTGGATGTAAACATACTGTTTGTAATAACGATCGCATCTTGCGCCCCGTAATACTTAACCGCACTAACCACTTCTTGCACGGCGGAATTTCCCACTTTTCCTTGATAGCGTTTTGCCTGGACAACGGTTTTCTTGCGGCCTTTAGAGAGAATCAAGTCCGCACCAAAATCCCCCGTTTTGGGTGTCATTTCGACCGCATAACCGAGATTGCGGAAACAGCAGGCTAAAAATTCCTCAAACTCTGCTCCCGTCATGCGATCGACTTGATCGATTAAATACCCAATCTCTGCCACTTCTAACCGCGTAGAACCTGCTAAAATCTGCTTGAATTTTTTCAGCAGAATTGCACTCAACTTAGTAGAAGGAGAATGAGAAGATAAGGGGGGAGCTTGTGATTCAGTATCTATTAAATTCGCAATCTTTGGCACGTCTAATCGCCCAGCAACTTTTATGATTTTTTGGAAATTTTGCAGCATACTCGAACTCAAATTATTAGTAGAAGGAGAATTAGAAGATAAAGAGGGAATTTGTGATTCAGCTTGGACTTCAGTTTGTGCTTCAGTGGGTGGCGGTACCGCATCCTCGATCGAAGTTGGCTGGGCTGGCTTTTGAGCTTGCTTTCTTTTGCTCAAAACAGCCCGTTGAATTGCCAGCAAAATTTTCCCCTCTTGTTGATTAATTTCACCGTCAGCCTCGATTATCTCAGTGCATCGCTTTAAAAGTGGTTCGGCAAAGTCAAGTTCGAGTTGTGCGAGTAAAATATCCAACTTGGGAAGCAATTTAGACTTATTTGTCACAGCTTCAATCTCAGCTAAAGTCCTGGGATTTAAATTCGCCGCTCGTAATTCCGGTAATAACTCATCCCATCGGGTGAATTTTTTGCTGGCATAGACGACATACACCAAAATCCAATCCATCACCGTTTCTTGTGCGATCGCTGTCTCTAAATATTGCTCACTTTCCGCTTGCAATACCTCTTGTAAATCTTCGAGCTTGGTTTCGATTTCCGAGGAATCGAGATGCGCTTCATAAAACCGACAAGCACCGTATCCCAGCGCGTAAATCATTGTCGCACTGGCGCTAGCATTAATTACCGCACCCGCCAAGGGAATATTGCTGACAAGCGTAACTCCAGCTTCGATCGCTAAATTGCTACCCAAGGACAAACCAAAAATAGCGACAACTTCTGCTTTGCGATCGCTCGATCGCAAATCCATGCCATAGGCGGCAGCAATTTGATAAACCAACTCGGCAGATAACGCCGTCATTGCCGCTAAATCCATGCCAGACAACGCCAAAGCCACGCCGGGAACTAAACTGCTCACCAAGCCACTTCCTGCCGCTAGCAAGGCTTTTTCCACCATCAAGTGATGTGCGATCTCTTCGGGTTTCTCGTGAGGATATTGGCGCTGTAACTCTCGAACTTGCGCCTCGGCATTTACGACATCAACAGCATCTATAGCATTAACTAACCAGTCGATTTTGAACTTTTGGGTCAGTTTTTTCAGGATAGGACTCTGCGAAATAAAAACTAGGGATGAACCAAAAAAATTGGGAACTTGCATTGCTGCACTTCCCGCACTCGCCGCTGCATTCCCCACCGCACTCGCGGTATTAACAACAATCGCACTTCCAGCACTGACGGCGGCATTCCCCACCGCACTCGCCGTATCAACAATCGCACTTCCAGCACTGACGGCGGCATTCCCCACCGCACTCGCCGTATCAACAATCGCACTTCCAGCAGTGCCGGCGGCATTCCCCACCGCACTCGCCGTATCAACAATCGCACTTCCAGCACTCGCCGCCGCACTCCCCACCGCACTCGCCGTATCAACAATCGCACTTCCAGCACTCGCCGCCGCACTCCCCACCGCACTCGCGCTTGCAGAGACGGCTCCGAACACGGAACCGAACCAATTGGATGTATCCTCTGGTTTAGCCGGCACATTCGATTTGGCTCGATCCTTGGTTTCTGAGACTTCGGTTGCTGAGAGAACTTCTTGTGAGTGGGTGCTGTCTATTTTGCTTTCGTTGTTATCTAGCATGGCTTTACTGTGGGTTGAGATTTTCAATGCAGCTTTTTGAGCAATGCGTTGGATTGACACTCCCCACTCGCGTACAGATAGGGATTCGTTTCCTGGTAATAGTGTAGCGCGATGTCCCGCTGGCGATTTTTCGTCTTTTGCAGTGCCAGCAGGACGCTCCCCATCCCTCATCTTTCAACCATTAAACCATGACCGAAGACATCAATTCATCCGTCATTTCAAAATTCGCCGTCACGCTTTGCACATCGTCTAAATCTTCCAGTGCGTCCATTAACTTAAGGAGCGATCGAGCTTTTTCAGGAGTATCTATTTCCACTGTATTGCTCGGAATCCAGCGAGTTTCCGACTGCAAAACTGCAAATTTTTTTTGTTTCAAAACATCAGCCAACTGTTCCAAATTAGCCACGCTTGTAAATACCTCTGCACCTTCAGTATCCTCATCAATTAATATCAAATCATAAGATTCCGCAGCCGCCTCTAGCGACGCTTCAAACAATTGTTCCTCATCAATCGGGCCGCCTACCGTACAAACCCCTTTGTGGTCAAACATCCAGCCCACACAACCAGTTTCGCCCAAGTTGCCGCCATTTTTAGTAAAAGCTTCTCGCAAGTCAGCCGCTGTGCGGTTGCGATTGTCTGTCAGCGCTTCAATCAGAATTGCAACCCCGCCAACGCCGTAACCTTCGTAGCGAATAGCTTCTAACTCCGAACTCCCCCCGGCCAAGCCAGCACCTTTGGCGATCGCCCTTTCTATGTTTTCATTAGGAATACTCGCCGCCTTGGCTTTTTCTATAGCCGTCCGCAGTTGAAAATTGCCAGCGGGATCGGGAACTCCGCTGCGGGCCGCGACAATAATTTCGCGAGATATTCTAGCAAAAACCTTGCCTTTAACGGCATCAACTCTCGCTTTTTGGCGTTTAATATTCGCCCACTTACTGTGTCCTGCCATACCTATTTAAGATTTTCGATTTAAAATGTCCGATCGAGATTAAACAATAACACCCAGATTCTGACAAATCAGAGTAACGTAGGGTGCACCTCGGCGCACCTTACACACATAGCATAGAATGGGATTTTTCGCACGAATCTCAACTTTAATTAAACCGGATCGCGGCTTCAGAGTCAGTCAGGTGAGAAGTATCGCCATTAAGTGCGATCGACCATTCTCCCTCACCCCGCACCACTTTCACCAAACAGCACAAAGAAGCGTTAATTTCCGTTTCTGCACCGCCCGCCAGCCCGATCGCAGTGCCTAAAACCGACGCACCGTGACCTACTAATAACATATCATCGGGAAACTCAGCCACGAGGCGTTTAGCAGTTTCCCCCGCCCTTTTGAAACAAGCTTCCACGGTTTCGGGATAGTTAGCAATACCGCCTTTATAGGAAGCATCAATCCTGGGAAAACGCCTGCACAAAGCTTCGACTGACTCAGTTTCCGGCATTTCTGTCATCCATTCCGGATTCAGCCATTCGCACAATCCCCACTCTAGTTTAATTGACAAATCGAGAGCTTCTGCCGCGTGATTTGCTGTTTGGACAGTTCGCAGAAAAGGGGAAGCAAAAATATGAGAAATTCCTTCTCCTTTGAGGCGATTGGCGAGTTGTTTTGCTTGAACGTGACCGTCTTCGGAAAGGTGAGGATCGTAGCGGCGTTCTGCGGTGAGAAACCAGTCGGGGTTAACGAAGTCGATGCGGTTTCCGTGTCGTGCGATCCAGACTGTTTGTGGCATGAGTTGGTTTGAATTTGGCTTCTTGATGTAATATTATATCAAAGATGCTGATTAGGGATCTTTATGAAATTCGAGTGGGATGAAAACAAGGCTGCGGTAAATTTGTCCAAGCATGGCATCTCATTTGAGGAAGCCAGAACGGTTTGTGACAATCCCCTCTACGTCGATTTCTACGATGATCCGGAGCGCTCTGATGAAGAAGAGCGCTATATTATTGTTGGAGAGTCCTAGCAAGGTAATTTATTGATATTCTCGTATACAGAAAGATCAAAATTAATTCGTTTGAGTAGCGCCAGAAAAGTAACACGAGTGGAGCGAGAAGTTTATGAAGAAGGATGAAACAGGGATGGACGATGAGCTGCGGTCGGAATATGATTTGAGGAAGTTGCGTGTAAGAAGCGTAGGCTCTGGACGAAAGACCTTTGGTGGTGTAAATATTCGTTTGGAACCGGATGTTGCAGAGATGTTTCCCGATTCTGAAGCAGTAAATGAAGCTCTGCGGTTTTTGATGAGAATTACTGGAGAAATTGACACAGCAAACGAGTTTCAACCCCTCAGCGAAGAAGAAACGATCGGGAGCATCTCAATGAAAGCAGTTAAGCTAGAAATTGGAGTTTTAAGGCCCGAGGCTGCGGGGCAGGAGGCAGGAGGAAAGAGGAAGAAGGAAGGAGCCAGAAGAAGTGTTTTTACAAATATGAGATGCTCCCAAACGATCGCCAAGAGTCTCGCAGCCTTGCAAGATTACCAGACAAACAAGATGGGCATGGGGCACGATCGGGTTCAGCAATGGGCAGATAGTCTAGGGAGCGATCGTTTTGGCTACCTATGCCAAAATAAAGTTAGACAATAAAGTTAACCATTCATCATAACTTTTATGACTCTTACACTCACCTTACCCCCCCAAATCGAAGCACTGCTGCGCCAACGGGCGGAAAGTACAGGACAAGATATAACCAGCGTTACCCTAGCTGTTATCGCGTTCGGACTTAGCTTTGATGAAAGCGATTTCTTCGAGGCATTAGAAGGGATTCAACGCGGACTTGATGACTTCGATCGGGGTCAGTTTTCTACTCTGGAAGAGTTTGTCGATAGACAAAACCAGAAATACGGACTTTCTTTGGAAACATAATGTATCGCATTGACTTTTCCAGTACAGCTCAATCTGAAGCTGATGCAGCGTTTCTGAACTTTTCCCAATTCACGACTCCCGAACGCGCTCAAGCATGGTATCAGGGCCTGATTAAAGCGATTTCCTCACTCCAAGAAATGCCGCGTCGTTGTGTTTTAGCCCGTGAAAACGCATTTTTCAGCCAAGAGATTCGCCAGCTTCTGTATGGAAGTGGTAAAACCACGTATCGGATACTCTTCACTATTTTTGACGATCAACCCATACCAACGGTGAGGATTATCCACATTCGCCATGCAGTCCAGCGTGCGATTGGCGAACCACAAGATGAGGCATGACCTTATGCTTAGCTTATCTAATTTTTTTGAAATAAGCGATCGCAAATTGCCATGCCCTCCGCAGCCGCGCATTACATTCGCCCGCTAACTCGCAGCATCTTATTCCCGCCTTTTTGAAACTCGTAGGGAGCCTCTTGAATTTCTACACTAAAACTTCTCTTTTTCAATTCTGCGATCGTCGGATTTAAGCGATCGGATTCCTCCCCGCTAAAACTTTGCAATAGAGGGAATACCCGGACTTCCTTCGCAACCCGACACATTTCTGTAATTGCTGCCAGATGAAATTCTTCTGAAAGCAAGTGAGAATAAGCAAATAAGAAATGGCTGCACAAAGCTAAATCGAACTGGCGGTCATTGAAAGGCAAAATCGGCAGATCAGCATTCATGTAGCGGCCTTGCTGCAAGCCAGATGGAAAATCTTCTAAAAATTCCTGCATCGCCTTCATCCGCACTTCGCCTAGCTGGTACGGCGATTCAAAATTGTTCCACAGGTAGCCGTCTACATTGGCTTTAACACCGTCAATCACAGTTTGATATGTTTCTTGGATGCGATCGCCAATTTCCACCGCAGTAAACTGATAAACTGGATCGCAAGAAATTACCTTTTTACCTTGGCGAGTCATTTCGGCATTGAAACTTGCCGGGCCGGCGGCACAATCAAGAATGTTTAGCTTGAGGTCACTTGAGGTCAAGCTAAACATTCCTATGTATTCATCCAAGCAGCGTCCCCAGGGAATTACTTTATCCAATTTTAGTGACACTTGTCTTTGTCCTGCAGAGAGAATTATTTAATATTTTACCTCAAATCAGGGCGGTTTTTTCCTATCTCCTTTCTGTGGCGGGTTGATTTGTATCGCGAGTTATGTATGAAAAATTTTGCTCAAACGAGATCCTAATCCTGAAAACAGTTGGGGGGCTTTACACTTTCTTTACAAAAAAGGTGCAAAATAGTTAAGTGCGATCGCACTATTTTTATGCTTCCACCTGTGGATTTTGCAGCGAAGCGAGGCTACACTGGACAGCAGGGAAAATAAACTACAATCAACTAGCTAAATTGCTCTCGTTCATTGGCAGGCTGCAACCAGGGAAGAAAAATGAAACATACCGTTCAAACCGCTACAAGTCTGAGTTTGTCAGCACTCCTGGTGCTATTGAGTTCGCTGCCCAGTATAGCTCAGTTGCCTGCCATCAGAAATCCTGCCGCCACTCCTAACCCAAACCAACCGAGAGTACCGCCGCCGCCACCTCGGGGTTCGAGTTTGCCGCCGATCGGCAATTCTGGTGCGCTGACACCAGAAGCAGCTTATACTTTAGGCCCGGGCGATCGCATTGCTTTAGATATCTTCGGCGTTCCTGAATTCAGCAAGGAATATCAAGTGTTAGTTGACGGGACGCTCAATTTGCCAATCATTCGCAGCGTCTCAATTCAAGGGTTGACGCTGCAACAAGCCGCTAACGTGATTACCCAGCGATACGAACCCTTCATCAATGTTCCCGTTGTTACCGTGACTGTGATCGTCGCTCGCCCCCTTAATATAGGCCTTGCCGGTGAAGTTACTCGCCCGGGTTCCTACAAGATTAATCCCACTAGAGAAGGAGGAGGAGTAAAATTCCCGACTTTGATGGAAATGCTGCAACTTGCACAAGGGGTGACATCAGCAGGAGATATGCGAAATGTCCAAATTCGCCGTCCGGCCCGCAGAGGCGGGCAGGAGCAAGTTACTACGGTAGATTTGCAGAATTTTTTAGAGACGGGAAATTTGCGTCAAGATGTCACGATTCGAGATGGAGATACAA
The DNA here is from genome assembly GCF_036704965.1 of Microcoleus sp. F10-B2. Taxonomy (NCBI): domain Bacteria; kingdom Bacillati; phylum Cyanobacteriota; class Cyanophyceae; order Oscillatoriales; family Microcoleaceae; genus Microcoleus; species Microcoleus sp. F10-B2. The sequence continues at coordinate 20,467 of NZ_JAUBTB010000039.1, forward strand.
TTTTTGTACCGACAGCAAGTGCCCTGAATACTCAAGAAGTTCGTCAAAGAGCCAGTGCTAATTTTTCCGCTGATATTACTAAACCAATTGGCGTGGTAATTGTCGGCGAGGTAAACAGGCCTGGGCCTTATACTATATCTGCTGCTGATTTGCGATCGACCAACCAACAAACAGAACTGGGTTTTGTCAGCATCGAGCAACAGCAAGGAGCAGTTGTCGGTTTACCAACGATAACTAGAGCGCTCAAAATTGCTGGCGGTATCACTACAGAAGCTGACATTCGCCGCGTGCAAATCCGCCGCCGAATCAGAGGTGGCAACGAACAAACTATCATGGTAAATCTGTGGGATTTGCTGCAAAAAGGCGACGCGACTCAAGATGTTTTGCTGCAAGAAGGAGATAGCGTGATTATCCCGACAGCCGCTACTGTAGACTTAGCTGAAGTTTCTCAAGTCGCCAACAGCAGTTTTTCTCCGAACGCGATTAGCATTAATATTGTAGGAGAAGTAATTAGGCCCGGGGCTGTGCAGGTGCGGCCTACTACATCCCTGCACCAAGCTTTGCTGACCGCAGGCAGTTTCAATCAATTGCGGGCCAAAAAAGACAAAGTAGAACTGCTGCGTTTGAACCCCAACGGTACTGTTTCTCGCCGCACGATCGAGGTGGATTTTGCTCAAGGGTTGAATCCTGACAATAACCCAACTCTCCGCAACAACGATGTGATTCTGGTAGCGCGATCGGGCTATACTAGGGTAGCAGACAATATCAACAGTTTCTTGCAGCCGATCGCAGGAATTGCAACTGGGATCGGCGCTGTTAGCGGCGTTCTTACTGGGTTTGATACAACGATCAGAACTTTTCAAAACTTATTTTTGGGAGGAGATTTCGAGCGGCAAATTCAGCTCAGACAGCTTCGCGAACAACGTCAAGACAGACAAGAGCAACGTGAAGACAGACTGCTAGAAAGAGAGCTCCAACGTCAAGATAGATTGCAGCAAGCAGAAGACAGAAGACTGCAACTTGAAGACAGAAGACTGGAGCTTGAAGACAGACAGCGACAAATAGATCTTGAGAATCGGCAAATTCAAATCCAGGAGCAGCAACTTTTGCTCGAGAATCAGCAGCAGCAAATGCAGCTACAGCAAATGCAGCCAACTACTCCTTAATATCTAGTCATGTAAAATAACCTTTATAATTTTGTAGTGAGGACTTCAGTCCTCCCTACAAAACAATTTGATTGCGCTCGTTAAGCTCAAACTACACGCATCAAGTCCCAGTCTACGGAATTTAAAGTAATAACTTAAACACAGATTATTTCGGAAATAATGCACGTTGTTAGGATCGTCAATTAAATAATTTCCCTTTTTTATTGTGGGATGGGCGGGACGCCCGTCCCCGATAGACGGGCGTCCCGCCCATCCCACAACAGTCATGAAAAGTGGATTTTATTTAATTCTCATCCTTTAAATAATAATTTAAAATATTTAACAAAACTTTTCTGTATATATCTAAACCTTTCGCATTGAGGTGAATGCCGTCAATTGTTAAATCTGGATTGAGAGCTTGTTCCTTAAACAATTCTTGTATGCCGCGAGATTCAACAGTCACATTTTCGGCGGCTGCTACTCGATCGATGAGAACATTGATTTCGTCAACTCTAGCAATTGTTCCTGCTAATTTAGGATTGTAGCTGGCGGCAAGAGTGGAGTAAAAAGCAGGGATCAGAATAATCTGTTTTGTTTCGAGCGATCGCATCACGGCGATCGCCTCTTTTAAGTTACTGACAAACTGCTCGTCGCTAATGCCGTACATAGCATCATTTGTACCGATCGCCAAAATCGCTTTTTTGCAGGTAAACCGCTGCGGTACTAACAGTTTAAGCTGTTCTAGCAGCGAAACTGAACTCATTCCGCCGATCGCAAAATTAAAATTTTCTTCACCTAAAGAATCGCCGAGGGCCGAGGAAATAGAATCACCCCACACGCACCCTTGATATTGCTTGTCTTTAATTTGTTGTACCTGATTGTACACCGTAACTTGCCACCACAGGGCAGAACTAACTGTATCTCCCGAAGGTTGCGGGTTAGCTAACACCCGGAAGGGGAGGTACGCGAAAACAAACAAAGCCAAGAAGACCGAGATTAACTTAAATTTAACTTTCATAAACCTCAGGAGGAGACATTTTCGTGCAAGCTGAGAAAACAGTTATGTCAGTTAGATTGAATGAAATACCCTAGAAATTATGTTCCTCAAACAAATATCCTTGAAGGCAGATAAACTAATCGATTTCCCGCAGGGTAAAAAAGCCAATAGCAACGACTCTTCACTTTGAAATTATCTTGTTGGAGCTGCTAACATTGAATTTTCCATAGCTTTTAGCAAACTATTCTGGCAGGATTTTGTCGAACATGAAGGCGGTATCTTTTTGTCCGAAGCCTTTAACAGTCAAATATAATAACAGTGGAAAATCGAGCTGGGAAATGAGATCGCTGCAATTGAGAAGGTGATGAACCACCAGCACGTTGATGACATTCTCCCCGGTGCATAAAATGCTAGCACTGACAATTTATTATATTTGGGACAAGCATTAGCTCAGATGTGGGAAAGTCGCCTAAAATCGCTCGATCCTCAGCGACATTTTCAAGTTAAATGCGATCGCCACGAACACACTGTTGTAGTCACATTTTTTCAGGACAATTAATCAACCTTTTGCCTGTAACAACTGCGGCTGCAAAACCTGATTTAATTTGCCGCTGCGAAATCCCTCCAAATCCAAAGTCGCGTAAACAAAACCAAACTCTTGAAACACCGCCACCAATGCAGGCAAATCTGCCTTTAACACAAATTCCTTAATTTCCTCTGCGGGTAACTCAATGCGCGCCGTATCTCCGTCCGATCGCACTCGCAAATTTTTCAGTCCCAACTGCCGCAAATACCGTTCCGCGCGCCCCACTCTTTGCAACTTTCCAACGGTGATTTCTTCGCCGTAAGGAAAGCGCGAACTCAGACAAGGTTGAGCCGGTTTGTCCCACCAAGGTAAACCCAATTCTTTGGCCAATTGCCGCACTTCAAACTTAGTAATTCCTACTTCGGCTAAAGGCGATCGCGCGCCGCGTTCCTTTGCCGCCTGAATTCCCGGACGGTAATCCTTTAAATCGTCAGCATTCACCCCATCCACCACATAAGGATAACCCTTTGCTAGTGCTAGGGGTTTCAAAGTATCGTGCAGTTCGCTTTTGCAGAAATAGCAGCGGTTAACCGGGTTAGAAGTGTAATTGGGATTTGCCATTTCCTGAGTTTCTACTTCCTCATGGGCAATGCCAATTTCTGCTGCTTGAATCCGCGCATCTTCTAAATCTTCGGGCAGTAGAGACGGGGAAACTGCCGTCACTGCCAAAGCGCGATCGCCCAACACGTCAAAAGCGATTTTTGCCACCAAAGTGCTGTCTATTCCGCCGGAATAGGCAATCAACGCCCGTTCCATCTGTGCGAAAATATCTTTTAATTGTGCGAGTTTTTCCACTGACATAATTTCCACTTTTATTACTGCGAAGCTATCGCAATCTAATTTACAGGGTGATTTCTCTTCAACATCTTGTGGGGCAGGCATAAAAACCCGCCCAAAGGTACTATTTAAATGCAAAACAGCTTATTCGGGATCGATGCCGAGGGCTGCCAATCTAGCCAAAAGTTCTTGATTTCGCTGTCTTTCCTGTTCCAGCAGCGTCTCGGCTGACTCTTTATCTTGCTGTTGGCGATCGGCGCGCTGTCGTTCATTTTCAGCCCGTTCTTCCGGCCACAACAGCAACTCACCGGCTGCATTCCACCAGCGTAGCCAATATCCCGTTCTACCTTCGCGAGTTCCCTGCCACACTCCCAAAAATAGATTTAATCCAGGTATTAAATAACGCCCGTTTTCATCAGGATTTTGATTTTCGTAACGCCCCGATTCTAGCGCATAAACTTCTATTCTGCCTGTATGCGGTCGAAAAATGACATAGCGAGGAACTTTGATTACTTGTTCGTAAAAAAACCACTTGCCGATTTCTTCTGTGTGTTCGACAGAGTATTCATCGCCGTAAGTAGCTGAGAGAAATTCCATCACTACAAAAGGGACAGTTCCTTCGGTATGAGGGGTGTAGCTGTGGCGGGGGTAGTTGTGAGGCCAAGGTTGCACTGGCCTCACGTACATCCAGTCTGGGCCTTTGCAAATAGTGCGATCGTCCACAGCAGCGCACAAAGCAAAATTAGAAACTATGAGTGCGTCTTGTATTAGTTCGGGGGAACCAAATAAAGACTGGCGCAAACCGTTAGCTAGCAACGGATGGTCTATATCGTCTACAGGGTCGTCTGGTAGGATGAAATCATCGGGTAGCAGCGGCCAGGTAATTTTTAGCTGCGATATAGGTTTGTGAATTGCAGCAGTCATAAGTCACCTCATTTTACCAATAAAAATTTTAGTTTTAGTCGAATTTTCTGAGCGATCGCCTCCTTGATATTTTAACGCGATCGTTTGATCTGCTCGAGCTTTTGAAAGTAGCGAAGGCGCGCTTTAAAATTCCCTACGGGAAAATATCGCGATCGCAATTGACAGCAGCAGCACCACATACAGCAAACCGTAGCCAGCATCTGTAATCAAACCTGCCAAGTAAGGAACTTGTCCGTAAACAGCATCGTTTCTCAAATTGAATCTGGCTAAATCCGGCAAAACCAGATAAAGTCCCATCATCAATTGTTCAATACCAGGATTTTTAGTTAACTTGCCCAAAGCCACTAAATCCCGCGTTGAATGTCCCATCAAATAAACGCCAAATGTCAGTAAAGTTGCCAGCAGCGAACTGCTGAACACGCCAAATAAAATCCCGACACCAGCCATGAGACACAGCTCAAACCAGACAAACAACGAAGCGATTAAAATGCTTTCCAAAGGGAAAGGAATCCGGCTCAAACTCAGAATAGCCAGATAGATAACAGTCATTGCTGCTACAAGCACCGCCAGCACCGCCGACAGCCCTAAGTGCTTGCCCACAATTAACTCAGCCCGACTTATCGGCTTGGCAACTAACAGGTAAACAGTCCGCTTTTCAATTTCTTTGTTGACCAATCCGGTAGCCACAAAGACTGTGGCAATTAGACCGAGAATGGTCATAGCAGCCAAACCGACATCTAAGATAATTTTCTTCTCGGTTGTCGCCGCCAATTCCGGTATCAACCGTACAGATGCTCCCATCAACAGAGCAAAAATAATAATTAAGTAAAGGATGCGATCGCGAATTACTTCCCAAAATACATTGGTCGCAACTGTCAAGATTCTTCTCAAATTCATCTAGTTATTAACCCGCTGGAAACTTTCACCATACTTTAATATAAGGAAACAAGAAGTTCGGCAACGAAGCAGTGTAATGGATTTAACGGATTTAACTGATGGGATGTTGACTAAAGAAGTCCAAGATTCTTCCCCATCTGTCCATCTGTCCATCTGTCCATCTCCCACTCTCGGGCTCGGACACTGTTCCCATCTCCCCCTCTTCCCCTTTCTTGTGGGACACTCTGGTAACTGCCTGAGACAAGCTCAAACTTGACTCTCCCCCGCAGTTCCATCTTTTTTCTGTCCGGGTTGAGAGCGTTTGATCGCATCGCAGGTTACAGTCGCCCTATTGCCTATATCGAACACCTCGCAAGATTTGGTAAACGAATATATTTCGGGTCTAAAAACCAGCCCCAGCCAAGTTGCCTGCATCTCTAACTGATAGCGGGACTCTCCTTGGACGATCGAAGTTTTGACATCCCAGCTCGCATCTTCTGGGACTACCCCAATTGTTTTTAAGGCTTGATTCTTCAGAAAAAATCGCTCGTTGTCAATATCTATTAACATTTGTTCTACCTGCGCCCACGGTTTTGTGCGGGCTTCATTTTGCAGGTATCGCTCCATTGCATTCAGGATGACAACACCTCGGGAGCGATTAATAGTTGGCTGTTGAAATGTCACCACATAATCGCTTTGCCTCAAATCCTGCGATAAAACGCTCGGATACTGCTGTATCCAACCTTGAATTAAAAAGTGAAATGCAAACCAACAGGAAAACAGCAGGTGAACTAGAGTAATCATCAAAAACTGAGGGCGCACCAACGACCTGATACCTTCCCGTTTTGACTCGCTCTTCCAAATCTCTATTGTCGCAAGAATTACTACTGCTATAAGCGGGCCGGATATCCATGCTATTTCCTTCCTGTCTGACGGCAATCTTAGCAGCAACCACAAGCCAATTAAGATGCTTGTCACCCACGGACTCAGACTTACTCCTTTAATAACAAAAGGTTGCTGGCTGGTCAGCAAACCCATTGAAAGTGTAAAAAATAACCAGCTCATATCAAAAAGCAGAGTTCTCGTCCGCCAGTCAGTGACTGCCGCCACCGACAGCAAAGCTAAAAAGATGCTGAGCAGTAAAGGCGTCTTCCAGTGGACAACTTTAGGCGGAATCATCGCCTTTTGGATTTTTTTATTGGCTTCCCAAAGGTTGTTCGTCAGCTTAGTGAGTTGCTGAGTGACATCCAACAATTGCTTCATCATAAATTTCAATTAATTATTGACGCTTTGCAAAAACAACACGGTTAAAATAACGAAATTGCTAACAGTGTGGGCGATTAAAATTCCTCCAAACTGGGTAGTTACTTGAAAAGTTTTTTTGGGAAGGCGGCGGCTGAGGGTGGGCGGCCCTATAAACTGAGGCTTGGAAGCTTTTTTATTGCCGGAAACTATGTTTTCTATAATTTCTAATCCCTGCCATTTAGCTAAAAAAGTTACTGCTAATACTGAGACGGCTATCAGAGTTATTGCCGGGTAAATATCCTGCGCTCCCCCTAATAAGATGTAACCGATCAGCCGTTCCCGCAAATCTTTTGAAATAACGCTTTCAATGCCAAAGAAAACTAACCAGCCTACGCAAGTACAAGAGAGATTGAGGATAGCTGTATATTCAACGCTGGTTTTGGGTTCGAGTTTAAGTAGTTTTTGCAGAAACCACGCTTCGATCGCGATCGCCAAAAACATAATTAAAATTTGCACCAAAACAGTCCGAAATGGGAAAACATTGGCAATCATAGGATTCAGGTATATCAGCCCGTGTTAGATTTTAATTGTACATCACAAGCGCAATAATCTTAACTGCAGGTTTTAGCCCTTGATTGCGTTCGCTCGTCGCTAGTAAAATAGGGGGTAGAGACTGTATCTTATAATCTTTTGAGATCGGGCAACAGAATGGAAAAATTAAACATTCAATTCGCGCGATCGAATACCCACCCCGAGACAGACTCAATAACTGCTGATTATGGTAAGGAATGGCATTGGTATTCGGACAGCCTCATCCCGCTCGGAACGCGCCGCGGGTCAGATTCACGTCTACGACGGCGCTGGGAAAGGCAAGTCTCAGGCAGCTTTGGGAGTAGTGTTGCGCTCGATCGGGCTGGGTATCAATTCGGCCTCGCCCACGCGAGTCTTGTTGCTGCGCTTTCTCAAAGGCCCCGGCCGCTCCTACGACGAAGACGGGGCAATAGAAGCCTTGCAACGGGCATTTCCGCACTTGATCGACCAAGTGCGCACCGGCAGAGCCGAATATTTTGGGGCCGAAGCAATCACCCGCTTCGATCGCGCCGAAGCTCAGCGAGGCTGGGATATTGCCAAAGGAGCCATCGCCAGCGATCTCTATTCCGTCGTGGTACTAGACGAACTAAACCCTGTATTGGACTTGGGTTTGCTGCCAGTTGACGAAGTAGTCCAAACCCTCAAAAACAAACCAGAATATTTAGAAGTAATCGCCACAGGCCGAGCGGCCCCGTCCGCTTTGCTGGATATTGCCGACTTGCACTCAGAAATGAAGCCCCACTATCACCCCGCAGCGGCCGAGCATCAGATTGCGGGTATCGAAATATACACTGGAGCGGGCAAAGGCAAGTCTACGAGCGCTTTGGGCAAAGCTTTGCAGGCAATAGGTAGGGGTATCAGTCAAGACCAATCTCACCGGGTGTTAATCGTGCAGTGGCTCAAAGGCGGCAGCGGTTATACAGAAGATGCGGCGATCGCAGCATTGCGGCAAAGCTACCCGCAGCTAGTAGACCACCAGCGGTGCGGCCGGGATGCTATAGTTTGGCGGGGGCAACAGCAAGAGTTAGACTGCATCGAAGCAGAACGCGGCTGGGAAATCGCCAAATGTGCGATCGCCAGCGGCTGGTACAAAACGATTATTCTCGACGAACTCAATCCCACAGTAGACTTAGAACTGCTGTCGGTAGATCCGATCGTCGAAGCGCTCCTGCGCAAGCCCCGCGATACAGAAATCATTATCACCGGGCGCTGCCACAAACCCCACGCTTACTTTGACTTGGCAAGCGTACACTCCGAGGTATACTGTCACAAACACTACGGCGATCGGGGCGTAGAACTAAAGCGGGGCGTAGACTTTTAGCTCGCCCAGCAGTTGGCGAGTTCGATCGTACCAGTTATTTAAAGACGGCCTGCCTGGGAAACCGGAAATTGCCACAAAGCCTTGTAACCAAGTAACCAATCTCCCAATTTTCCTTGTCTTCCCGATCTCCCCGATCTGCCTTTTTTAATCTTTAATTTCCGCCCCCGGACGCGATCCCCGACCGCCAATCCCGAGTGGAACATTAAGAATATGAGCCGCGTCTTCTTGAGCGTGAGCACCTGAGACTGTGCAAAAGGAATATTAAAGGGTGAAGACATTGAAAATAAAAGCTTACAAGCAAAAAGTCCGCGATGGAGAAAGTCTAGACAGGGTTAACGCCAGTAGGCTAGACTTGCGGCTGGCAAACAGGTTAAACTACAGCGGCATCCAAACATTCGGTGTTCTAGGCAGTGTCTGTAGTCGCACAAGCGATGACCAACAAGAAGTAGAGGAGTGAAGCTGTATGACAACACTAAATGACAATCCTAATCAAGTTGATTTAAACCTTCCGGGACTGGGCCCGGATACAATCTTCGCCGGAGCCGGGGCTGATTCGATTAGAACTTCCACCCTGGGTGGCAGCTTAATATTTGGCGAAGCCGATAACGATACTCTGATTTCAGTTGGCCCGAACGATACCCTCGTAGGCGGCGAGGACGAAGACTCAATCAGATCCCAGCGCACTCCGGCTTTGCTGTTTGGCGACGGAGGCTCGGACACAATAATCGCTGAAGCCCAGGCTTCGTTGTACGGCGGCTCGGGCGAGGACTTCCTCCAAGGTACTGTCGAAGCTAACCTCATATTTGGCAATGAGGACGCAGATACCATACTGGGAGGGTCGCAGAGAAGAGACTCCCTCTACGGCGGCAAGGGCAATGACGCCATCGGCTTCTTCATCGCAGGCGGCGGCAACAACCTCTCTTTACCTGGTGGCTTGGCTATTGGCTTCGCTGGCAATGAAGGCAGCAACTACTTGCGGGGCGACTTGGGCGACGACTTGATTGTAGGTATCAATCAGAGAGACAGTCTCTTCGGCGGTAAAGACAAGGACACGCTACGAGGTGTGGCCAGCAGCAGCTACCTGTCCGGCGATCTTGACGACGACATCTTAGTCATTACAAACACTACGCAAGCCAGCCCGTTTGATGCGAGGGCCATCACGATCGGCATTGAGAGAACCACCTTGATCGGCGGTGGGGGCAACGATTCCCTCTACGGCCCGATCGGCAATTTTGGCGAAGGCAGAAACTTTTTTGACGGCGGCGACGGCAACGACACGATCCGGGTTTTTGCCACGCAGGATACCGCGCAGGGAGGTGGAGGCGACGACTTCATCGTGTCGGCGACAGTGAGTGCACTTTCGAGTGTAGGCGCATCGAGTTCATTTCCAGGCTTCGCCGGTCGGAACTTGCTCGACGGCGGCACGGGCAACGACACGCTCGTGGCAGCTTTTTCGACTGATACAATGATCGGCGGCGACGGCAATGACAGCTTGAGCGGCATCTTTACTCAAGCCTCCGGTGGAGACGGCAACGATACGCTCAATGCCTCTTTTGCCGGTACTAATGCTGCGCTGATTACTCTCGACGGCGGCCTGGGCAGCGATCTGTTAATTGCCAACAGCACCCCTGGCGTCACCAACTTCATGAACGGCGGTGAAGGGGATGACAGAATCGTGTTTGGCACCACGCGCGATCGATTAATTGGCACCCTTGGCGGTAACGACACCATCTCCTATGCTACTGGTGTCAACTTTAGCGGTGTCCAATCAACGCCAAACATCATTACTGATAACTTGGGCAGCAACTTCATCACTGGCAGCAACGGCAGGGATTCCATAACTACCGGTGCTGGCGATGACATACTGTTCGGCGGCCCCACCAGTCTTGTTACCCCAGGAATTGACGGGGACGATACCTTAGATTCCGGCGGCGGAAACGACACGATTTTGGGCGGCTTTGGGAACGACTATTTGCTCGGGGGTGACGGCAACGACTCTCTCGGCGGCGGGCCCGGTGAAGACACGCTGATTGGCGGCAGTGGCAATGACAGCTTCTACTACAACAACTTCGGCGAGGGCGTCACGGTCAACTCCAACGGCAGCCTGGGTAGTAACCCAGACCGAATCGGGGATTTTACACCCGGCCAAGACAAGTTGATACTCGAGTACGATTCGTTCCTCTTACCACCATTAGACAATACGCTGCCAAATCGACCCGGTTCTAACGTGTTAGTAGTGCTCGACAGCGGGACTTACAACAACAATCTGACTCCGATAGGGGGAAATCCATCGCAACCGTTCCTCGTTTACGAAGGTGCCAGCGGTCGCTTGCTGTACGACCCTGACGGTGCTGGGAACAGGCAAGGCATTGCACTGGCAGTGTTCAACGAAAACCCACGCTTGACTGCATCAGATATTGTGCTGATTTAATTTAGGTGGGAGCGTGTACGGTAGGTTTGGAAAAAGCCGATCGTCGCCCGCACCAACTCTAAAAACTAATTGTGCTATGTTTCGAGCTAGGGAGATCAATCCCTAGCTTTTTTATTGCAGCGATCTTTAGTCGAGCATTCTGCATCAGGGAGCCTGAGTTTCTTTGCGTCGCGACATTCCCCCTGACGCACCCTACAAGTTGGGGCGAGCATAAAAAAAGCCAGCAAACGATATGTTTGCTGGATTGAGTAGGCAGGAAACTTGTAGCGAATACTGTTACTAAGCTTTGTCTACAATCTCTTTTGCTTTATCTTTGAGGTCTTCTTTCAGGTGAATTGCTGATGCTTCGTCCTGCTTGGCTTGACCTTCTAATTTATCTTTCTGATTGCCTGTAACCTCGCTAACAGCCTCTTGGATTTTGCCTTCAATATTCTTAGCAGTTGCTTCGACTCTATTTTCAATGCTCATTATTTTTTATTTTAACTCTACAACTACTAAGGTATGATTTTAAAGTTGAGGTTGAATCCCTCTTTAGTATGATTTTAAAGTTGAGTTTGAATCCCTCTTTAGATAGATTTGTTCTTAACTTTATAGCGACTTTCCGTTGAGTGAAGTACATATATCCGGTACGGACATGGCAATGCCGATTGGTGTCAACTTAAGCAGTTAACTCCCAACGTTCCTGATAGTAACCAGCCTTCTCAAGAGTATTGCTTAGGTTGTTTAATCAAGCCAAACATTTTAGGAGTCTCAACAACATAGCTAACTACCTTTGTACTTTTATCCCGCCACACAGCTAGCGAAAAATCGTACATTCCACAAAATACTATATCTAAGGTATGATTTTAAATTTGAGTTTGAATACCTCTTTAGATAGATTTGTTTTTAACTTTATAGCGACTTTCAGTTGAGTGAAGTAAATATATCCGGTACGGACATGGCAATGCCTATTGGTGTCAACTTAAGCAGTTAAGCCCCAAAGTTCCTGATAGTAACCAGCCTTCTCAAGAGTATTGCTTACGTTGTTGTTTAATCAAGCCAAACATTTTAGGAGTCTCAACAACATAGCTAACTACATTTGTACTTTTATCCCGCCACACAGCTCGCGAAAAATCATACAGTCCACAAAAAACCATCTCTATTGAAATGCGTGGATGGGGTTGAGCTAATTCCACAGCTACTGACGAATATAAATCATTGAGAACTACATAAAATATCCAAGTGGCATAGAAGCGCGAACCGTGCTATTTTTTGCGTACCGAGTGGCGACGAGCGGGTGGTGAAATCCCTCTACAATCATGATTCGACCCCCCAATCCCGTTGTTGAGTCTCCATTGGCTGTGAGTTTTATTCTCACAGCTTCGAGAGTTGAACCCTCCGCAATCCCGATCGCACTAAAATTTTGGTACACCGATTCCCAACCAATAGGAATAGGCAATTTATCGGCTCGGGACTGGACTTTTGCGATGACTGGCTCAAATACTTGTGCAAATAAGTCTGCGGGTAAACAGGCAAGTCGTTTGGATAACGCTTGTTTACTGACTTTAAATGGCTCTACCCACAGCAAACCTTCTGACTCTAATACCCGTATCACTTCACTTAACCGTGAAATCCTACGGTATACCAAGCTCAAGACTACTGCCATCATCACTGGTAATGTCAACACACTGTCAATGTCGTAGCTTGCCAGGCCCGAGGCCATCGCCCAGTTTTGGCGATCGGCGGGTTAAGCGTAACGGCTTCAAGCTTTCAGGAGTCAGGCAACACAACAACTTGGCTTGTATTTCTTCTATGGGTGGGCCTGGTACTTCCCAGACTCGACGCAGGTATGGATTACCTGACGCCCGCCGGACGTTTTTGGCTCGTAAAATGCAGTGCCGATTCGGCATCATCTCATACTTTTTCGGATTTTAACTCGGTTCGGGGGGCGTGATGCGCGCTCGATCTGGCGTGGCAGAGGTAAGATCGAGCGAGGGTGAGCTCTGTCTTAAAATAGCAATCGTCATCCCACGATCGTCCTTAAGTTGACACCTGTGGACGCTGCCGTGTCCTTAGCCCCAGCCAAGTAATACAATATTTAGTCGCAAGTCAGAATATCGTTTAGATAGAATTGTTTTTTTGAAGGTTCAACTAATAAATTATGAACACCAAAACTTCTAAATCGGGCAAACTGATGAGGGGGATTGCTGCAAGCGCGATCGCCTCCTGTGCCCTTTTTTCGCCTCAAGCAAGCTTCGCTCAAGCCAGCGGTTTAAATAATGCCCAACCGCTGCAAGACTTTCAAACTCAAGACAATACCGACCCATTTTCCGGCCGCAGCAGCGGCAGCGGAATATTTGATTTAATTCACAGATCGAGATTGGGAAACGGCCGCAGCATGGAAGAATTTAATACCGAACAGCGCCAAAATTTGAACGATGCTGCCGCAGAATATCGGAACAAACAGCGCCTACTACTGGAAAAGCAAGCTGTACCTTCTGAAGGGGCGATCGCACCTACAGAAATTACCGCCCCTGTCCCTTAAATTGCTTTCTTAGTCCGCCTAGGCGGACTTCGTTTGTCTAGCAGCGGTTTCAACCGCCGAGTTTTAATCTTTATTTCTTAGTCTCGCGTTGCGCGGACTTCGTTTGACTCTCGACAGCGGTTTCAACCGCCGAACAATCTAAAAACCATCGCCCTTAATCCCGTTCCAACCACGCCCGCATTTTACCCGGATTCAGCAAACCGTAAGGATCGACCAACTCTTTAAACTGCAACTGTTCCACATTAATACTTTTCATCCCTCCATCTTCCAATATATAAGTGTGAGGATTAGCAATCAGTGCGCCTTGCTCTTCGTGATAGCGAATAATTTCATTGAGCCGTGATTCCGTAGTGTAGCGAACTATTTGCAAAGCTGCGGCGATCGCCCTGCCGTTCATCCGCAAAAACTCCAAGTGCATCATCACCTCATCCCCATAATAATTGTACAGTTCCTCAATCAATTTCAAACCTCGATCTGCGGGAAAAAGCGTCTGCAAATAAGTCAGAGACGGGTCAGCGCTGCGAGCGTGCAGAGTTGTATGATTCCAAGTAAATTCAGCAATGGCTGCACCTTTGCTCGCTGCTTGCGCGTTTTTTTGATAGCAAATTGTGCCGCCATATTCGCGCACCAAAGCTTGCAGCGGTTCCAGACAAGATTCAGCTACCATTAACAAAGCGCAGTGCTGATCTTCAGGAATAGCATCGCGGAAAGCAGCAAAATAAGCAGGAATCGGCCAAGCACAAACACAAATTAGTTTTTTGATAATCCCGTCAGCATCGCCCAAAGCTTGACCGAAGTTTGCCGATGTCATAAAATCGTCAAAACCGACGATGATTTCCGCCCAAGCATAAGCAGGGGCGAGGGGAATTTCTAACTCAGTAATAATTCCATTTGTGCCGTAAGCGTGATTGACTTTCTGCACTTCATCGCCGCGCAATTCGATGACGCGGGGATCGTCTTCCATTGTAACGACTCGAACAGCATGAAGATTTCCGCGATCGCGCAATTGCCCGTAAGTTATCGAACCAATTCCCCCGCTACCCCCGCCAATAAATCCCCCAATCGTTGCGGTACGGTAGGTTGAGGGAACCATCCGCAATTCCCAACCGATTTCTCTGGCTTGTTTGTCGAAAACCGACATTTTCACCCCCGGTTCTACGCAAGCTAAACCCGGTTTTATCCAGCGGATACTGTTCATTTTGCTGGTATCTAAAATGACGCCGCCGTTGAGGGGGATGCACTGCCCGTAATTGCCCGTTCCTGCACCTCTAACAGTTAGCGGAATTTTGGATTTGACGCAGGCTGCCGCAATCCGCAAAACTTCGGCTTCGCTGGCGGGACGAACTACTAAATCTCCTGTTTTATCACTTAAGAGAGGTTGCAAAACTGGACTGAAGTGATAATAATCTTGAGATAGCTTGACAACTTGCGCGCGATCGCTAATTATTTCGATTCCCGAGAGTTCCGAAGAAAAAGCATCCCAGTCAATACTTTGAATCGCAGTTGCAGTCATTTTGTTTCCTCAATCCTGACAGGATTATATATTTTTTCAAGCATAACTTAGTAACCTAAAATACTAACTGCAATCTTTCTTTAAGCAGTAAGGTGCTGAGGTTTCATCCTACATAGCAGGACGGCTTTTTTCAATTAACAAATCCCCCAAACACCGCCATACCGTAGTATTTCCAAGGAACTGCAACAGTATCAAATCCAGATGAGGCCAGCATTTCTAACTGTGCCGAAAGTGTAGCTAGGCGATCGGGATTAGAATACCCGTAAGAGACACTCTTCCCCACATTTGCGCGAATTTGTGCTAATGTTTCCCCCTGATTTAGCGCCCAATCTTCTCGCGCCGCTTGATAAATATCTTTCATTGCTGCCGATTCTGCTAAAAGAGGATCGGCATTCCAAAAACAGCCACCAGCATTTAAACTTTCGCGAATGCGTT
The DNA here is from genome assembly GCF_036704965.1 of Microcoleus sp. F10-B2. NCBI lineage: Bacteria > Bacillati > Cyanobacteriota > Cyanophyceae > Oscillatoriales > Microcoleaceae > Microcoleus > Microcoleus sp. F10-B2. The sequence continues at coordinate 35,832 of NZ_JAUBTB010000039.1, forward strand.
GAAACAATTTCAACTTCATCTCATCCTCAAGATGGTGAATTGCCAGAGATGAAATGCCAGCATTGAATTTATCACCCAACCCTGAAAAATTTGGATTGTTCGCCCATTCTCCAAAATCCATTTCTATGCCCGTCCACCGGGCTGCGTATCCTGCCAACTCTATTTTGGCGCGGGCAAAATCAAGCATTCGCGGCGAGTAATCGACAGCAACTATTTCCGCAGACGGGTAGCGTTGGAGAACTTTTAAAGTGAGTTCCCCCGTACCGCAGCCGAGTTCTAAAATGCGGTGGTTTGCACTAGCAATGCAGGCTGTTAATACATCCAGCATTTCGTCATATTTAGGTAAAAGTCGCCGAATGCCGGTATCAAAATCGGCAGTATTGACGAAAACTTCTCCCGGAAAAATTTCGTTGTTCGTAGGTAAGACAGTAGAGTCAGAATTCACATCGCCAACCATAGACTACAATTGCTATCCTAACCGAGATAGAGCAAAAAGTTCGTGAAGTAAGGACACGGCTGCCGTGTCCTTAGCTGATATCTCAACTGAAAACCGTTATAAAGTTATGCGTACTTTTACGGAGAACCCCTACAGTCGCTGTAAATAACAATAAACAATCCCTTGCACTACGCCGTCTGGGTTTAGCCCGACGCCGACAAAGCGACCTGAAAAAGCAGTGTTATGTTAGTAGTGCGTAAAATCACTTAAAGATTCAACCTCACATTTGAGGATACCATGCGCCAGTTAATTTCTCGCAGTCGGGCTGCCATCAGCCAATTAATTTACAAGCGAATTATCCTTGCGGTGACAATTTTATTTTGTGTAGGTGTAGGAGTAGCGATGGCAAATATGTCTCGTCTGTCCTCCACCCTAATTGAATCGCAAGCCCTCCAAAATGCCACCCTCTATGCCCAAGCTATTAAAGAAGCCCGCACCCTTTACAGTTCGGATGTTGTCAATCCTCTTAACACTGCTAAAACAATTAACTTTACCCACGACTACAAGCCGACAAAAGTAACAGTTCCCGTACCAGCAACCTTTTTGGTAGAACTCGGTAAACAGATCAGCCAAAAAAATTCTGACTTGTCAGTTCGTTTGTACAGCAACTACCCGTTTCCTTGGCGAGAAAAAGAAGGTGGGGCTCAAGACGATTTTGAACGAGAAGCCATCAAATATTTGATGCAAAATCCGACACAAAAATTTTTTAGGAGTGAGGAATTTCGCGGTAAGCCAGCTTTTCGCTATGCAGAAGCCGACCCTTTAACGGCTAGCTGCGTTAATTGCCACAACACTCATCCCTACAGCCCTAAAAAAGACTGGAAAGTCGGAGATGTGCGGGGGATATTAGAAATTACTCAACCTCTCGACACCATCACTCAAAAAACTCGCGACGGACTAAAAAACTTGTTTTTCTTGTTAGCCGGACTTTCAGTTTTAGGTGTCTCAGGATTAAGTTTAGCTATCAGCAGGTTGCGCCAAAATGCTAAACAATTAGAACAGCGCGTCAGGGAACGGACGGCACAATTGCAAGAAACTAATGTAGAATTGGTAAAAGAACAGGAAAAGTGCGATCGCCTGCTGCTCAATATTTTACCCGAGTCCATTGCTGCTAAGCTAAAAGATGGTCAAAGCAGTATTGCTGACGGCTTCGCAGAAGTCACGATTTTGTTTGCAGATATCGTAGGCTTTACCTTGCTGTCAGCACAAATATCTCCCGAAGAATTGCTCGAGTTTCTCAACGAAATTTTTTCTGCCTTCGATGGTTTGACGGAAAAGTACGGCTTGGAAAAAATCAAAACAATTGGAGATGCTTACATGGTAGTCGGAGGTTTGCCCAACCCCAGCACCAACCACGCCGAAAGCATTGCGGAAATGGCTTTAGATATGCAGGAGGAATTAGCAAAATTTAATGCCAAACATCATGCAGGAATTAACATTAGGATCGGCATCAATACCGGCCCTGCAATTGCTGGGGTTATTGGCACTAAAAAATTCATTTACGACCTCTGGGGCGATGCCGTTAATACAGCAGCCCGCATGGAATCCCACGGAATTGCCGGCGCGATTCAAGTCACACAATCAACTTACGATATCTTGCAAAATAAGTATCTGTTTGAAGACAGAGGAATTATCCACGTCAAAGGCAAGGGCGATATGAATACTTATCTGCTTGCAGGCAGGTTAGTCAGCGCAGTTTCGGTTTAATTTGTTTATTATATTATGAAGGGGTCTGCTAGTTAGTCCGGAGTCATCAGTCATCATATCATGTCCGGTCGATCGACCGCGATTTTCGTAGGGGCGGGTTCACCAACAATACCTGCCAATAATTGACAATCTCAAAAACCCGCCCCGACCGGGATATTATGGTTAATCAATCGGACATGATATTAGTCAACAGCCAGCAGCCAAGAAGTAACAGTTAATGGCTGCTGGCTGTTGACTGCTGAAAATTACAGGAATTACACAGGGGATGTGAAAAACTCGGTTTCTGTGCAGTTGCTTTGTCGATCGATCCCAAATTTATTAATTACCAGAAATCCGGTTTCTTTTTGTATGTCCTAAATTAGCCCATTGCCAAATAGTAATTTTTATGCAAGTGCGAATGTTCTCATTTTTAAAATTTTTCCAATCTCGCTTGTCTAGGCAAATAGCTTTGTGGATATTTGCTAGCATTCTTGTCATAGAGGGAATTATTTTAGTTCCCTCTTATTTTCGGCGAGAAAATGAACTTTTAAGTCAACTGGAACAGGTATCTCGGGCGACTGTTGATTCCCTAGAATTTTTGCTGCAACAAGATATATCCGATCGCACTTTTTTGCAAGAAGAAGTAAAAAATATTACTAAGGATTCTCAAGTAGTCTTAGGACTGTCTATTTACCATGCTAACGGTGAGCTAATATATACACTTGGCGAACCCCCAGAAATCAGTTTAAAGCAACTAAAAAGAACTCGTATAGTTCACAATCACAATTTCGATGGCAAGCGCTACGATATTGCTTGGACGGAGCGACATTTGGGAGGCGATTACATCTTAATTGTGCGCCACGATGCTTCCACCGTTCAACCGGAACTCTACGCATTTATCGGGCGGATTGCGGTTCTAGTCATCATTATATCAGCCTTTGTCACTTCGGTGACTATGTTTTTTTTAGGGGTGACAGTAATTGCACCTCTCTTGAGCTTGCGCGATGACTTGATCGCTGCCGGAGACGCTTTGAGCAAAGATCGAGAAAAACCTGATTTCTACTCTCTCTCTGTCAAACGCGATGACGAGTTGGGAGAACTCATGGTCGCATTCAATCAAATGTTTCACCGAGTATACAAGGAAATCGCACAGCGGAAACAAGCTGAGGAAATATTGCGCGCCGAACAAGAAAAGTCGGAACGTTTATTACTCAATATCTTACCAGTAATGATTGCCGATCGCCTAAAACAAGGCCAGATCAATATTGCGGACGGATTTGCCGAGGTTACGGTTTTGTTTGCTGATATTGTGGGGTTTACCGAAATATCTTCGCGCACGTCTCCTGAAGAATTAGTCGAATTGCTTAATAAAATATTTTCAGCTTTCGATCGCTTAAGCGAGCAATACGGCTTAGAAAAAATTAAGACAATAGGCGACAATTATATGGTAGCAGGCGGTTTGCCGCTTCCCTGTACAAATCACGCCGAATCTATTGCCGAAATGGCTCTGGAAATGCAGCAAGAAATTATGAAATTCCGCGACGAATGCGGTAAACCTCTCAATATCCGCATTGGCATTAATACTGGGCCTGTTGTAGCAGGTGTCATCGGCACTAAAAAGTTTATTTACGATTTGTGGGGAGATGCTGTGAATACAGCAAGCCGCATGGAATCTCAGGGACTTCCTGGTAAAATTCAAGTTAGCAGCTCAACTTATGAGTTGCTGTGCGATAAGTATTTGTTGGAAAAGCGCGGTAAAATTAACGTTAAAGGCAAAGGAGCTATGACGACTTATTTGCTCAAAGGCAGAAAATTGTAACTGACAATTTTAACCATCGCCCGCGAATACGTGGTATGGGGGCTGACGTTCCCAGGCAGCCGCCCTCGACACCAAACTAGATTTTTTTTAACGAACCGCGAAGACGCTAAGGGCACGTTAGGAAGAGAAGAAGAAATAATCAAAAATAAAAAGTTCATAAGTGAGTTAAAATTGCTATATTAAAAGGCGACTTGATATTAGTTGTATGGGTAAAAATGACTGCGAATCAGGAACATAATTCTTCAACTTCACCGATTTGGCAGCCCTTCACGCAAATGAAAACGGCTGCCCCGCCGCTGAAGGTAATTCGCGGCAAAGGATCGGTGCTGGAATTAGCAGACGGGCGGCAAATTCTTGACTGCATTTCTAGTTGGTGGGTGACTGTTCACGGACACAGCCATCCGGTTCTCGCTGAGGCTCTTTACGAACAAGCTCAAAAGTTAGAACACGTAATCTTTGCGGGATTTACTCACGAACCGGCCCAGAAACTTGCGAGTAAATTGCTAACTCATACGCCTATTTCTTTAACGCGGATTTTCTTTTCTGATAACGGATCGACTGCTGTTGAAGTTGCTCTGAAAATGGCATTTCAATATTGGCGCAATCTCGGAGAAACTAACCGTACTAGCTTTATTAGTTTTGAGGGAGGTTATCACGGCGATACTGTGGGCGCGATGTCTGCTGGCAGAAGTTCGCTGTGGTGGGAATCTTTTGCACCTTTAATGTTTGCTGGGGATGTTGTTCCTTTTCCTGCGACTTTTGACGGCGATGAGGAGGTGGAAAGCAAGGAGGCGGCGAGTTTAGAGAAATTGGAGTTTTTGTTGAAGCAGGGCGGCTATGCGGGAATTTTTATCGAACCTTTGGTGCAAGGTGCCGGGGGAATGCGAATGTGCCGCCCTGAGTTTTTGCAGGCGATCGCACAACTTGCCCGCCAGTTTAATGTATTGTTGATTTACGATGAAGTAATGACGGGTTTTGGGCGCACGGGCGAACTGTTTGCCTCGGTTAAATCTGCAACTTCACCGGATATCCTGTGTTTGTCTAAAGGATTGTCTGGCGGCTGTTTGCCACTTGCTGTCACAATGGCATCGGAGGATATTTATCAAGCTTTCTGGCGAGATGAATCGGACAAAGCTTTTTTTCACGGTCATTCTTACACCGGAAATCCTTTAGCTTGTGCGGTGGGTGTAGCATCCCTAGAGCTTTTGGAGCAAAACCCAAATGTTTATCAAGGGATGGAAAAACTCCACCGCAAATACCTGAATCAATGGCTGAGAAATCATCCTAAACTCGAACGGATTCGGACTTGTGGAACCATCGCAGCAATGGATGTGAAAACCGAAAGCGTTTCCGGTTATTTTAATGACATCGGTTCTGTGTTGAAAGCCAAATTTCTCGAAGCGGGGTTTTTGCTCCGCCCGTTGGGAGATACGCTTTACTTGATGCCTCCCTACTGCATTTCTCCTGATGAACTAGAATCGATTTATCGGGTGATTCGTCAGGTTTTGGATACTCTGTAAACCCTTTAATTTTCGTAATGAATTTACCCAATTGGAACGATTTGGCTGACGAAGCGCTGGCGGGCAAATGTCTCTCTCGCGAGCAATCTTTAGCCGTATTGCGCGCACCGGATGAGGTTTTGCTGGAACAACTAAACGCAGCTTATCGGGTGCGCCGCCACTACTGGGGAAACCGAGTCAGGCTGCACTATTTGTTAAACGCTCAAAGCGGCCTTTGTCCTGAAGATTGCCATTATTGTTCTCAGTCAAAAATTTCGACTGCGGAAATTGAGAAATATCCGCTTTTAGCTAAGGAGAAAATTCTGGATGCCGCCCAACGCGCAGCAGATTTAAAAGCTGGTACGTTTTGTTTGGTGATTTCTGGCCGCCAACCCAGCGCATCTACTTTCGATCGCGTTTTGGATGCTGTCGAGACTGTGAAGGCAAATTATAACCTGAAAATCTGCGCTTGTTTGGGATTGTTGAGCGAGGAACAAACTCACCGTTTGGCAAAAGCTGGAGTCGATCGCGTAAATCACAATCTCAATACTTCCGAATCATATCACTCGGACATTTGCACGACTCACACTTTTGGCGATCGGGTTGAAACCGTCGAACACGTAAAAGCAGCGGGAATCACAACTTGTTCCGGCGGAATTTTGGGGATGGGCGAATCGGATGATGATGCGATCGATTTAGCGCTTTCGCTTCGCAAGTTGGGCGTTACTAGCGTACCGGTCAACTTTTTCATTCCGATTCCCGGAACGCCATTTGCAGATGTGAACAGGTTAACTCCCCGCCAATGTTTGCGAATTCTCTGTTTGTTCCGATTTTTGCTTCCCAGTCAAGAAATTCGGATTGCTGGGGGACGGGAAGTGCATTTGCGATCGCTGCAACCTCTCGGACTCTACCCCGCTAATTCTATCTTTGTTGGCGATTATCTGACAACTCCCGGACAAGCTGCCCATCAAGATTGGGACATGATTCGAGATGCGGGATTTGCGATCGAATCCCCCGAAGGTTCTCTCTTAGAAGTTGATTCAGCAGTTACCAAACCCGAACAAAAAACCCTGGTTGTTTAACTATTATAGTAGTTTTCAATCGAATGAAATAGAGTAGGACACGGCAGTGCCGTGTCCCTACCCAATATCTATACTTCACGCTTACGCATGGGGTAGAGAAACCGGGCTTTATGACGTAGCAAATGCCTCAGCCTTAAGTTCTTAGATTGTAGCCAGAAACCCTTATTCTACCGTTGACATTCTTCAATCTAAAATCTAAAATCTAAAATCTAAAATCATACAAGAGGGGGAAATTGTGGACAAACGCGAAGAAATTACGATCGCAGAATACCAGCTAACTGCCGAATCTTTCCGAGAAGGAACTTGGCATCACGACGTATCCCAAAATCGCAACGCACTGACGGCTGCCATGCCCCGCAATCCCGGTAAAATTCTCGATATAGGATGCGGCCCGGGACGAGATTTAGTAGCGTTCAAGAGCCAAGGACACACAGTTGTAGGCTTAGATGCAACTCCAGCTTTTGTAGAAATAGCTAAGAAGTTATCGGGATGCGAAGTTTGGCAGCAATCTTTTCTGAATCTCGACTTGCCAAAGGCAGAATTTGACGGTATTTTTGCCAATGCTTCCCTGATTCACGTTCCCAGCGACGAGATGGTGAAAGTGCTGCAAGATTTGCACAAAGCCTTAGTTGTTAGCGGTGCAATTGTCATGTCAATGTGCCGGGGAAATTGGGAGGGATACGACGAGCGGCCAACCGGAAAACGCTATACTGCCGGATGGGAATATCATACTTTAGCGCCTTGTTTAGAACAAGCGGGATTTGCCGTTGTCGATCGCTACTATCGCCCACCAGGCTTACCCCGCGAAGCTCAATCTTGGGTAGTAATAGTGGGCAAAAAAATTTAATACAAATCGGTAATTGCCAATCTTTCCCCTCTCTTCCTCTGCGCCCTCTGCGCCCTCTGCGGTAAAAAAAAACTAATGCACAAATTGACACAGAATAGTCATATAATACTCCACAGTCAAGAAAACCAATTTCTGCACAAATTAAAACAAAATTAATATGACAGAGAAATTCCACGTTTTTTTAGCGGGTGCTAGTCGAGGCGTCGGCTTAGAAATCGCGAAATGTCTGACAGCACAAAAGATGCAAGTAACTGCACTTTTGCGATCGCCCGCCACCAGCACCGAATTAGAAGCAATGGGCATCAAAGTCGTGACTGGCGATGCTTTGGATGCAGCAGCTATGGAAACTGCGATGGCTGGCGGCGATCCAATTCATGCCGCAATCAGCACAATTGGCGGCTTGCCCAAAGATGGAGAAAGATCCGATTATTTTGGCAACAAAAACTTGATTGATGCGGCCGTCAAAGCAGGCGTGCAAAAATTTATTTTAGTTTCATCAATCGGCAGCGGTAATAGTGTCGGCGCTTTGCCGCCCCAAGCTTTAGAAACTTTGGGTCCGGTTTTAATTGAAAAGGAAAAAGCCGAAAATCATTTGATAGCAAGCGGGATGATTTATACAGTGATTCGTCCCGGCGGACTCAAATCGGAACCTGCAACAGGCAACGGTATTTTAACAGAAGATTGTCTAGTTGCTGGAACGATTCACCGTGCCGATGTAGCGCAGCTAGTTTGTCAGTGTTTAGTTTCTGATGCTGCTAACAATAAAGTTTTGTCGGCGGTAGACAGGCAAATGCTTTACGGCAATCCAGAATTTGAGGTATTAAATCTTTAGGGGCGGGTTTAGCGCAAACATAAGCTGTATCGCATCTAAATTGTTTTTTTTTTGCGGGCTAGAAGCCTTGTCATTACCCACATTTATGATAGTGAACAAGTAGTGCTGCAGATTAAATTTATGAACCTGGAGAACTTCACAGACCCCCAAAAATAGGCATTGGAGCAATGGGGAGATGTAGACCTTGGAGATAGCCGCCGGACCAACAGAGCTCTCGAGGCTGGAGCAGCGTTAGCTCAGAATCCATCAGCCAACTTACCAACACAAATGGAAAGTTGGAATCAATTAAAAGCCGCCTACCGACTGCTAAGGGAAAAGGATGTCACTTACAAGGCCCCATCGTCAACCCCATTGTTTAAGCACTCTTTGTCCAGCTCAACAAAGTGGCGCACCAATCGTACTCTCCATCCAAGACACAACGGAACTAGACTATAGTGCCAAAAAGCGCACGAGCGGGTTTAGGGCACATCGGAGATGGTAGAGGTCAAGGGCTCATGCTCCAGACTTGCCTAGCTGTCGTACCGAGACCCCTCAATCCAGAGAGCCTGGGTATCGCCCGACAATTGCCGTGGATGCGACCGTCCATGACAAAAGCTCAAAAACTTGCCCTCAAACAGTCAAAAAAAGCTTCAGCTTTAACGATATAGCATACAGAAGGCGATATTTGGGGAGATGCGGCAGTAGCAAAAGAACAATTGGATTGGTATGCTGCACGCTGGGTAATCGAAGAGTATCATAAGTGTCTCAAAAGCGGTTGTGGGATTGAACAACGCCAATTGGAGACTGGAGACGGACTACTGAGATTGCTAGGATTTTTGGCAGTTGTAGCTGTCAGGTTATTGCAGTTACGTACTGCTAGTAGAGGCGGGCGGGAGTTAACCTACCATTGATTATTGCTTCAATGCTTTGCCTTGATAAGTCCATTTGAAGGGTTTAGCCATAGTGCAATTGAAGTAATCGATGAATTCCAGGAGACGAGTTTTGAGTTGAGCTTTACTGATGAAATTGGCTCGCCTGAGTAACTTACGAACCAAAATACCGAACCAAATCTCAATCTGATTGAGCCAAGAACAATGCTTGGGGGTGAAGTGAAACACGATTCTATGAGTGGGGTCACGCAAGAAATCGGATCGAGTTGGCATCGATTTAAGAATACCCGATACCCCTTTCACCCCGAGAGGAACCTCCAGCCCTTCAAATTTTGCCACAAACCGAACCAAGGATTCCGATTGATGAGTATTCAAACAATCCATCACCAGATGCCATTTGACAGCATCAGGGTCACGGGCAATCAGGTTTTCGATGTGACGCATGATAGTCCAATTCGGTACGGGTATCGCCAACGGTCGCTTCGACTATCCGACCTTGAGCGACATCAAAACTCGCGATTAAGGTTTGAGTGCCGTGGCGAATATACTCAAATTCTCGCCGCTCCCGTTTGCCGGGACGCATGCTCAGGTCGGGAGACTTGCGCTCTATAGCTTGAATTCCAGTCATCTCATCAATCGAAATCGTCCGCTCTCCCTGCTGGGCCTGCTCCATTGCACTCAGGTAGACCTGGCAGATATCTTTGATTTTTTCATCAAACTGTGGATCGGGGGGGGATTCAACCAGTATTGTGATTGGTGCGGTTTTAAATCGGCTTCTGCCATCAATCGTCCAACATGGCGAGGGGAGATGCTGGTGACTAGACCTTGTTTGAGCGCTTCATCTGCTAGCTCTCTGGCACTCCAGTGGCTGATGGGTCGTCCATAGACTTCAGGTTTCTCGCAAGCCAGAGCAAATAGTTGAAGAATCTGTTCTAAGCTGAAGCTCATTGGACCTCCCGGTCGCTCAGCATCGGCTAATCGCTCCAGCACTTGACTGTTTTTTACACTCAACTCTAACCAACGATTACGCCATAGCGAAGCCATCTCTCGACTGATTTTGAGATCCCGAGCAATTTCTCGATGATTGCATCCTTCGTCTGCCAACAGAATAATTCTGGCTCTTAAGGCTATTTGCTGGGAAGTCTTATGGCGGCTGACAATCTGTTGTAATTGCTCTCGTTCTTCCTGTGTCAATTGCAAGGGTTTTGGGGCTAGTCTGGGCATGGGTCTGTCCTGTCTCTAAGTCTCCCTATCAATGGTAGCTCTATTTCCGCCTACCTCTACTAGTCGTATGGATGGAGCAGCAGACGCTCGTCAATTCGTCCCTAATTATATGTTAAAAGTCCTTTGGGCCCGCCGAGGCTTGTTTAAGGAGCAATTGACGAGGGTCTGAATTTGGGAAATCTGCAGCTCGCTTGGGTGGTTTTATTGGCACAAAATCGGATGGGAATCCAGGCTGGCAGACGTTATGGCGTGGTTGGACAAGATTGCAAGATATGTGTTGGGCACTCCAATTAGCAGCCCAACACTTTTGAAAAATGTGGGTAATGACAAGGGCTAGAAGCCCACCCACAAAATCAATACACAAAATAAATTTGTTTGTGGAACGGGCCGGAGAGCCCCTTGCTGAAAGCTTAGCTTAAACCAAATTTACTAAGGCTTTGCTTTTTTCTGAGCAGCGGCATAATGCTCGCTCATTAACTGATTAACTTCTGGATTGTAAATCCGCAGATAATTCCAGTAATTCTCAAACACCGATTTCACGTATCCTTTCGTTTCAGGAAACGGAATCTTTTCCGCAAAAGCATCCGGGTCACTAAAATCAAACCTCTTCAACCAATCTGATACTGCATTCGGCCCGGCATTGTAACTCGCCACAGCTAACATCGAGTTATTCTTGTACTCGTCGTGAGTGTGATCCAAATACCACGTACCGAGTTTAACGTTGTCGTCCACATTCTCCAATGAATACTTTTTGAGGCTGATTTTATCAGCAACCCAAGCTGCTGTTTCCGGCATTACTTGCATTAACCCTGTGGCACCAACTGATGATTTGATAGCGGGCATAAACCGCGATTCTTGCCGGATTAATGCGGTTACTAATACTGGATTTATTGTGCGTTCTTTTGACCACTTGACAATGGTTTCTAAGTAAGGAAAAGGATAAAGCGCTTGCCAGTAAATCGGTTGCTGTCTCAGAGCGAGGTATTCGGTTCTATCGTCGGGTTTTTCTCGCTGCCGCAAACTCCCAACCATCCACAAACCGTCTAAATTGTCTCCGACTGCTACTCGCATTAAACCGTCGGTAAACTGTTCCGCAATACTTGGTTCTACGCGATTGATAAATTCTATTTGCCACAGCTTCCAAGCATCTCTATCTTGACCTAATTGATAGAGTTCTTTCAACGCAGGAGAACCGGCGGTTGGTTCGGGGCGCTGAGGGGGCCGCACTACATTGGGAGACAAATCTCGGACTGTGGTAAAGTCGCCTACGGGCCAGCCGAGAAGTACAGCCGATCGCCACGCAAAATATGATTCTGGATAGCGTAATATAGTGTACTCAAATGCAGTCTTGGCGTCTTGTTGGCGACCGAGTTGCTGTGCCCATTTTCCGACCCAAAATGCGGCTTCTGGAGCTGGTTCGCTGTCGGGATTGTGGGTGGTTAATTCTCTCGCCCACTGCCAAGCTGATTTTAAATCTCCGCCTTTGGCATACTGCTGGGCGATCGTCCACCGCAGTTCGCTTGCTTTATCAGAATTGTTGTATTTTGTCAATAGCAACTTGCGGGTATCTGAGGCGGATTGACCGCTGCCTAATTTGTCGAGAAGTTTGGATTTATCTAACAAAGCTTCGGCGGCATAATTGGGGAATTTGCTAATAACTCGATCGAGCAAAACGATCGCTTCTTTCGGTTCGTTCAAGCGCGACAGCCGAATTAAACCCAAACCAGTATCTTCGGCATCGGGGAAATCCCGCACTAATTCTTGATAGGCAATTCTAGATTCCGGGATTTTTCCGTCGAGCCACAAACCGCGAGCTTTTCGGTAAAGATTTTGGGGGGTGCGGGGAGCTTTCCCGTAAGCAATAGCTCCTTTACCGTAATCCTGTTTTTCCCAATAGCCGAAGGCAATTTCTTCCCAATCTTCCGGTTTCAAAGCAGCGCTGTTTCGCTGCACGAGTTGTTCCAAAATTGTACCGTAATCTTTGACATAATGACCGTATTTTGCTACGAGCAGCATCAACTCCGGCTGATTGGGATTTTCTTTTAACTTGCTGAGGGCAATTTCGACGCTGCGAGGATGAGCGGGAAATTCAGTAATTGCCTGTTGCCAATATTCCGGTTTTGACTTGCCTAAAACATATAAAGCTTCCGCTGCTACGGGGTCGCTCGGATAGTTTTTGAGCAGTTCCTGCCAAGCTTTTTGGGCTTTGCCTTTGTCGCCGCTCAATTGGTAGGCTTCCGCCTTTTTTAGGGCAATGTGAGCAGCTAAAACCGGATATTCTTGCTCTAATTTGTCCAATAATTTTAATGCTTTGGCGGCATTTCCTTGCTGGATTAAATCGCTGGCAAGCAGGTAACGGGCGCGGCTTTGAGGGGAGATTTGCTGCTGCGGGTTCGTATTTACCGACTCACTGGCTGCGAGTTCAACTAATTTTGCCGATCGCTCGATCGGTGATAGCGACACCAGCATCTTGACTTCCGATTCGGAATTCGCTGCCTCCAGGGGCTGCTGGGCCTTCTGGAACGAGTCCAAACCCGTCCATTTCGTCCCAGCAACCAAAGAGCCGATCGCAATAACGCAAACTGAAACGCTGATTAATACAGAAACTTTGGCCTGGCGTCGTTTTACCATGGGAAAATTTAAGAGAATAAGAATAAAGAACCGATCGTTTGTCAAGAGCTATCACAGGCAGGATGGGTGTTCCACGCCATCACAGGCAGGATGGGTGTTCCACGCCATCACAGGCAGGATACCTGTTCCACGAGAAATAAATGTTAAGAGTGGGGCGGGTATGAACAGCCGGCCCTAAAACAGATTATTGAGATTGGTGGAAGATCCGATCGCAGGCGGACTTGGCTGATATAGTAGCAGAATTTATTTCGATGCGGAGCGGAGAATTTGTGCGATCGATCTATTTACCCGCACCTGCAAAAAAAGCACAAACCACCAACTACAAAGTACAATCAAAAATCTCAAATCTAAAGTGTAAATCAAAACATGGAATTTCTAGTCACCGATACACCCCGCTCTGTTTGGACGGGAGACGCCCTGGCAATTGGTCTGTTTGAGGACGCCCTGGAACTCACAGGCGACCTGGCACAATTAGATGAAAAGCTTGCAGGCACTTTGAAAGAGCTGCTACTGGAAGTAGATTTTAAGGGCAAAGCGGGCACGAGCGCCATCACCCGCGTCGGCGGCAATAATCCCATCCGCAAAATTGCGATCGTCGGTTTGGGAAAAACAGAGGATTTAAAATTAGACACCGTGCGGCAAGCTGCGGGTATTTGCGCCAAGTTAGCCAAAAAGGAGAAGTGCAAAACCCTCGGAATTAGCTTTCCTGTGTGGAAAAGTGCGCCGGATTCTACAGCAAGCGCGATCGCCGAAGGTGTAGAACTCTCCTTGAATCAAGACAACCGTTTCAAATCGGAACATGAAGACAAAAGCCCGCAACTCGAACAAATTCATTTGCTCGGTTTTGCCGGTACCGAAAGTGCGATCGCCCGCGCCCGCCAAATCACTGCCGGAGTCATTTTAGCACGGGAATTAGTCGCAGCGCCGGCAAATTTTGTCACCCCGATTACCATGGCAGAAACCGCTCAAAGTCTGGCTGCCGAATGCGGTTTAGAATTAGAAATCCTGGAGCGGGAAGACTGCGAAAAACTAGGCATGGGAGCCTTTCTCGGCGTGGCCCTAGCATCTGATTTACCGCCCAAATTCATCCATTTGACTTACAAACCCGAAGGCACGCCGCGCCGCAAAATAGCAATTGTCGGCAAAGGATTGACCTTTGACTCCGGCGGTTTGAACATCAAAGGAGCCGGCAGCGGCATTGAAATGATGAAAATAGATATGGGCGGCGCTGCGGCTACTTTGGGAGCGGCAAAGGCGATCGGTCACATCAAACCAGATGTGGAAGTTCACTTTATCAGCGCCGTCACTGAAAACATGATCAGCGGCCGCGCCATGCGCCCGGGAGACATCCTTACAGCTTCCAACGGCAAAACAATTGAAGTCAACAATACCGACGCTGAAGGCCGTTTAACCCTGGCTGATGCTTTGGTATTTGCTGATAAATTGGGAGTTGACGCAATAGTCGATTTAGCAACTCTAACCGGGGCCTGCGTAATTGCTTTAGGCGACGAGATCGCCGGTTTGTGGAGTCCTCAAGATAGCGTCGCCGCCGAAATAGTCGCCGCCTCTGAATTGGCAGGTGAAAAATTTTGGCGGATGCCGATGGAAGAGAAGTATTTTGAGGGCTTGAAAGCATTGCACGCCGACATGAAAAACACCGGGCCGCGTCCCGGCGGTTCGATTACGGCGGCGCTATTTTTGAAGCAGTTTGTGAAGGATACTGCTTGGGCGCATTTAGATATTGCCGGCCCGGTTTGGACTGACAAAGAAAATGGCTACAATGGCCCTGGGGCTACCGGTTTTGGAGTTCGGACTTTGGTGCAGTGGGCGCTGGGCGGTGCTTAATTGTCGATTTCCAGCGGAAAAATTGAGATTTTCTCTGCCTTCAAAGTCCGCTAGTCGATCAGTGAGCCTGGGGTTTAAGACCCCAGGCTCACTGCTTAAGCAATCTCAAAGAAAATTTAATATAGCAATCCTTGCAGGAGTCGTAAATTTTTTACCCCACCCCGACCCTCCCCGAACCCGCTAGGAGTCCGTAAGAAATTCACAAATGATTTAGGATTGCTATAGCGATCATTAACAAATTAAATCTTTCAAAAGCCATAAGCAGGCAAACCTATGTATTCCCTGACTGGGAGCAACGCTTAGGTTGCTCCCAGTGACGCTCGCCATTCCTCATAGGGAAAAGCTTTGTTGCCGCGGCCCAACCTCGACAGTTTTGACATTCCCTGAAAAAATAGCTGTTTCATAAACAATGAAAAAAGTATATAATTTTATCTAAATATTTCACTAGCCGAAATCAAATAATTAGATTTGATCGGATTTGCATTGGTACAGATAAATTTTTTCTTGAACTTTATGCAAGAACAATTAACAATTTTTTTTTCAACACTTGCTGTATCTTCCGCACTCGGCTGCAACGCGGTACCGGAGTTGCGACTGTACGCTGTTTTTGACTCGCTGACGGCACTGGCTTATTGCTCGATCGCCCTATCTTTAGTTTATTTTACCCGCCAAGGTTCTCACCCCAAAATTTTCCGGCTGTTTGCCGTTGCTTTTTTTGCCTGCGGCGCTGCTAAATTGACGGAAGTTTGGACGCTTTGGCATTCCGTATATTGGCTGTCGGTAACTCTCAAAGCTGCCAGTGCTTTGATTTGTTTGCTTTTAGCCGCATTCGCCCTCGCCGTCATGCCGAAAGCACTTGCCGAGTCTGGTTTAAATCCAAAAGCAAATCTTCCAAAACTGCCGTTAAAACAGGTAGAAAAAAATCAGCACCAGCATGATATCCAAAAAGGAGAATTGGCAAAAGAATCGATCGAGCTTTCCGATCCAGACACTATTGTCGATCGCGCTTTAGATATCAATTCGCTTAACGAACAGTTAGAAAAAGAAATTGCCGACCGCCAGCGGGTTGAGGAAAAGTTGCAACTAACTCAATTTGCGATCGACCGATCGGCAGATGCGATATTCTGGATCGGGCCAGACGGTAAATTTTTGTACGTCAACGACGCCGCTTGCTCTTCATTGGGATATTCTACCGCTGAATTGCTATCGATGACAGTGCACGACATCAATCCAGATTTTCCCCAAACTGCTTGGAGTTTGCACTGGAAAGTCTTAAAAAGGTGCGGTTCGGTTAATATTGAAGTTCACCATCTCACTAAGTACGGTCGAATATTTCCGGTAGAAATTACGATCGACCATTTGGAATTTAACGGCAAAGAATATCAGTGCGCGTTTGCTCGCGACATTAGCGAGCGCAAGCGGATTGAGGCCGCTTTGCGGGAAAGAGAAGAAGAATTTAGATCGTTAGTTTCTAGCATTCCCGGTGCAGTTTACCGTTGCAGTGCTGCGGGGCGAGCGAGCTTAACTTTTATCAGCAGTGGCATCGAAGCTATTTCTGGCTATCCCGCAGCTAACTTTATGCAAAAACCGGTGCAGGCTTTTCCGAGTATAGTTCATCCCCAGGACGCTGAGTATATCGATAAAACTATCGATCGGGCTATTAAAACAAAACAACCTTACACGCTCGAATATCGCCTGATTCACTGCGACGGAAATGTGCGGTGGGTGGCAGAGAAAGGTCAAGCCATTTTCAACGCAGCAGGTCAAGTTTTATCCCTCAACGGTGCGATTTTTGACATGACAGAGCGCAAAGCAGCGGAGGATGCTTTGCGCCTCTCCGAGGCGATCGCCAACAACAGAGCCCAGCAGCTAGAAATCGCCCTCAAAGAACTCCGAGAAACTCAAGCTCACCTAATTCATACCGAAAAAATGTCAAGTCTCGGTCAAATGGTAGCTGGAGTAGCTCACGAAATTAATAACCCTGTCAGTTTTATCTACGGCAATATTTCCTATGCCAGCCAATATATCAGAGACTTGTTGCAGCTTGTGGAACTTTACAAAAAACACTATCCTCAGCCAGCGGTAGAAATTCAACAATGTATTGATAATATCGATTTAGATTTTTTGACAGAAGATTTGCTAAAAATATTATCTTCCATGAAAATGGGAGCCGATCGCATTCGCGAAATAGTTCTGAGCTTGCGAAACTTCTCGCGTTTAGACGACTCAGTAAAGAAGCCGATTAACCTTCACGAAGGCATAGACAATACGCTACTAATTTTGCACAACAAACTGCGAGCCAGAGGCGACTATCCCGAAATAAAAGTAATCAAAGATTACGGTAAACTCCCCTTAATAGAATGTTATGCAGGTCAGCTAAATCAGGTATTTATGAATCTGCTTAGCAACAGTATTGACGCCTTGGAAGATGCTTGCAACCAAAAAAGGCGAGCGGCGGTCAGCAACGATTGGGAACCAACTATTAGCATTCGCACAGAAGCCCTGAACGAAAATAGTATTTGCATCCGCATTGCCGATAATGCGATAGGCATGACAGAAGACGTGCGGAGCCGATTGTTTGACCCATTTTTCACGACAAAACCGATCGGGAAAGGCACCGGTTTGGGGTTAGCCATCAGTTACCGAATAGTCGTGGAAAAACACGCCGGAGCCTTGAGCTGCCGTTCCGCCATAGGAGAAGGTACGGAATTTGCGATCGAGATTCCTTTATGAAAAATGTGTTTGTAGTGAGGACTTGCATTCCTCACTACAAACCAATTTTGCGGACATAATATTATATCATGTCCGGTCGATTACTGTTGATATGGGCGGGGCGGGTTTATGAATTTGTTGGCTTTGAATTTGAGAATACTGGTGAACCCGCCCCTACAAGATATGGAATTAGATCGTAACAGATCGATCGGACATAATATTATTCCTGCTTTTTCCTTCGCCTTCCCCTTCCTCATTAATTACGATCGCACTCCCCGTTGCCGCAACAAATTATCTGCCCATTCCCTATCTGCTGCTTTCAAAGGCGGGCGGGGTTCTTGACAGTAATCAATCGCTAAATCAAATCTAGCTTGATTGTAAACACTCATTAATATAGCCTGTAAATCGAGTTCCGGTTCTGCATCGGACGGTTGCAAAGGTACTCGCAAGCAAGGAATCTGGTCTCGCACGCTAAAGGCATACAATTCAGCTTGAGGAAGTTGAGAACCGCGACTGACTAAAATCCGATAATCGGTGCGCTGCGTAACTCCTAAAATCGGCATGGGTTTGCCGCTTCTGAGCAGGTCAATTTCGACTAAGTTGGTGCGACTTCTCAACACTTGCTGCCGTTTAGTTTCATAAGCATTTCGTCCTTCTCCTGCGGTTTTATTCTTGGGGGAAATAACTTCAATAACGGTGATAACTCGATCGCTAGGCATTTCTCTAATTTCTAAATAGCTTTCTTCTATGGTTTCTGGCAGCGGGAGTTGAACGGGGATGGGTTCGGTGCGGGTGAGGGTAGCAGTAGCAGAAACCGGTGGAGTTGGGTTTGACTGTTTGGAGACGAGGGAAATGTCGGGAATTCCTACTAATTCAGAGGATGCGCCCAGATAGATCCGCTTTTCTACCGCAACTCGATAGTTCGGATTTAATTCAGGTTCGATCGCGATCGCGGCCGCTACGATCGCGCGGCTGCGAACTTCTGACCAAAATTCCGGTTTTTCTAAATAGGGATTCATTCCCGGAAATGGGGAGGGCATTCGAGATCCTCGCTGGTTAACTTTGCTTGCTGCAATACTTATTTTAGAACTTCGGCAGGGATTAAGAAAATGTTTGTGCGATCGCCACTTGTATTAACTGTGAAACGGAACAGTTAGTAAAGGCAAAAGCGTTAAAATCAGCCAACTCCAAAACCACTTATTCGATTTTAGCGGCGTTTCTGCCCCTGTCAAAAGCGCATCTATTCTCTCTCCCAATCTATTGGGCGCTCCCGCAGCACCAACCACGCAAGCTATATCAAAATATCGGTGCGGATAGCTGGCTACCAACAGCAAAGCTTCTGCTAATAACAAAGAATCTACTCCCGCCGCAGCCTTAGCGTCAGCCCGCAATTCCCGCAGCGTTAATAACTCTTCCCACAAAGCTTGCGTATTCGGCAGCCAAGCCGTGATTTGCCGCAGCCATCCCAGCCAGAAAAACCAGAAAGTATCGCGGTAATAGTAGTGCGCTTGTTCGTGGGCAATTACTGCTTGCAAGTGAGCTGGGGCGAGGGTTTTCAACAAACCCGAAGTGACTGCAAATTCAGGTTGCCAAAAACCAACTAAAGCCGAAAATAGAGCTGGCGTGTTCATAACTCTGACTGTTTTTCCGGCTATTTCTTTCTGCGGGCAATTGCGAATTTGATTTAAAAATAAAATGCCCTTGGAGGCTAGCTTAATGCACCAAAATGCTGCTATTATTAAAAAAGTTACAGCTAGCAAGTAGCTCAACCACCCTTCCTCAATTCCTACGATCTGGATTCCTACCATTTGTCCTTGAATTCCCATGAATAAAATTGCTAGAGCTGTGGCGAGCAATAACAGGGGGGGAAACAGGAATAACAAGAGCGATCGTTGCCAGCGGCAAGTCCAATTTCCGTGAGGAAAAGACCATCTCAATCTCAGGCAGCAAGCAGCAATCAGTGCAGTTAAAATTAGGATTAAGTGCATTATTTTTGATCCTCCCTAGCTTGGCGGACAGCTTGAATGCGAAGGGCAATTTCTTCTAATTGTTGGACAGTTGCTTGGTCGAGGCTGTCAGCAAATGCTGCTACAATATCGGGATTGCCTACTGCTAGAAATTTCTGCAATCGATCGTAAGCCAAGAGCGATCGAGCTTCTTCGCAAGAAACTAAAGGTTGCCAAGTGAAAGTCCGTTCTGTTTTGTCGCAAACCAGCCAACCTTTGTCTGTCAGGCGCCGCAGCACTGTTGTTACTGAAGCGTAAGCCAATTCTCGATCGGGATCGGACAAAATGCGATCGTGCACGTCTTTCACTGTAGCAATTTCTAGTTCCCAAACTATGTTCAAAATCTCTGCCTCTAAAGGGCCGAGGGAAAGTTGTTTGGGGCGGTAATTAGGCAGAGGATTCATGCTATTTTAGATTTTAGATTTTAGATTTTAGATTTATTTACCGTATGGTAATTGTTTGTATAGCTTACATCATTTACGGTGATGAGGAGTGTTTCTTTAGAAAAAATTAATCATAAATCCTGTTATTTACAAGTTTTACAAGCTGTCATTTGACAATTCAAGCGAAGAAGTGTAAGAATCAGGCAAAAATTACCAAACTCAGTATATTGGGCATCCATTCAGCCCGAGCTTAACCTCAAATGAAAAAACAACTAATACAGGCTTCAACTGCGGCAGCCATCGCTATTTTGTGTACCTATTCAACTGTCGATAGGCATCAAGCCACAGCGGCAGAAACTCAAGAATTGGAGATTAAATTTAGCGCTGCCGTGGGGGAAAAGCCGTTTAACTGCGGGGAAAGCTACAGTAACTTAGGCACGCCGGCTGCTACCGTTACTCCTACTGATTTCCGCTTTTATATATCCGATGTTGCCTTAATTGACAACAGCGGCAAAGCCGTACCGCTAACTCTCAAACAAGACGGCAAATGGCAGCATCAAAACATTGCTTTGCTGGACTTTGAAAATAAATCCGGCGCTTGTGCAAACGGCACTGTAGAAATTCGCGATCGAGTTCTTGGCACAATACCAAAAGGCAGCTACAAAGGGCTGCAATTCACCCTCGGCTTGCCATTCAATCTCAATCACGGAGACGCAAGTCTAGCACCTTCTCCCCTCAATTTAACCTCCCTGTGGTGGAACTGGCGGGGAGGCTACAAATTTGTGCGAATTGACCTAAAAAATCAAATGGCTAGCAGAATGCCAGCCGGAAAATCGGGCCGGCAAAGCAGCCAAATTTCTCGCACAGAAGGCAGTCACGGCGGCGGAGTTCAGGGTTTTGCCATTCATTTAGGAAGTACCGGATGCAAAGCTGAAGGCAACAGTCTGAAGCCGAGTAGCTGTGCTAATCCCAACACCGCAAAAATACTTTTTAGTAACTTCGATCCCGCAAAAAACACAGTTGTTGCCGACATCAAATCGCTAGTTTCTCAAACTAATTTGGAAGTCAATCAAGCCAATACTCCTCCCGGCTGTATGTCAGAACCGAATGACGGCGACTGCGCTGGAATTATGACAAATCTAGGTTTGCCCTTTGGAGGCAAACCCGCTGCCGAACAGAGTTTCTTTAAGGTTAAATAACAGAGGAATTACGGATATATCCCTTCACAAACCGGGTTTTTCCAAAAAACTCGGTTTCTGCGTCCAGGACTGTAACAGCAATGGTGGGCAGTGACCGCCCTGCGATAAAAAGAATGAAATTAAATCGACTGTTAACTTTTACTGCAATCTGCATTATCTCATTTTGCTTAGCAACGAGCATTAGCGAAGTTTGGTCGCCCGAACCAAGCGCGATCGCAACTTCTCCACCGCCAACTTACAATTGGAATATCCCCGCAGCATTGCCAAAACCAATTGTACCAGCAGATAACCCAATTACCAAGGAAAAAGTCGAACTGGGGCGACATCTTTTCTACGAAAAACGCCTGTCAGTTACAGGAAAATTTTCCTGCGCTACCTGTCACATTCAAGCCAAAGCATTCACCGACGGCAAAACATTAGGAGTCGGCGCTACCGGAGAAAAACACCCGCGCAATGCCATGAGTTTAGCCAATATCGGCTACAATTCAGTGCTGACTTGGGCAAATCCCCTACAGAATCAACTGGAATCTCAGCTATTAGTTCCCCTGTTTGGCGAACACCCGATCGAAATGGGAATGGTAGGTAAAGAACAGGAAATTTTAGCAATGCTGCGGTCAGATTTACAATACCCCAAAATGTTTGCAGCGGCCTTTGCAACCGGAGACAATTATATTAGTATTCACAACTTAACCAAAGCTATCGCCTCCTTTGAACGCACTTTAATTTCCCTCAATTCTGCCTACGATCGATACCGCTATCAAGGCGAATCCAGCGCAATTTCAGCCTCAGCAAAACGGGGAGAAGAATTATTTAACAGCGAACGCTTGGAATGCTTTCACTGTCACGGCGGTCTCAATTTATCCGACTCTATTATGCACGATCGGCTAGCCTTTAAAGAAATCGCTTTTCACAATACAGGCCTGTACAATATCGACGGCAAAGGTGCTTATCCGCCCAACAATACAGGGGTTTACGAGATTACGAACCAACCCTCAGACATGGGCAGATTTAAAGCACCAACTCTGCGCAATATTGCCTTGACAGCACCTTATATGCACGACGGAAGTATCAAAAATTTAGAAGAAGTTATCGGTCACTACAAAGCAGGTGGCAGAACTATTAAGAAAGGAGAATTTGCTGGTGTAGGAAGTGAAAACCCGCTCAAAAGTAATTTTGTTTCAGGCTTTAAGTTGACTGTAAAGGAACAGCGAGATTTGTTGGCTTTCCTGCGAAGTTTGACCGATGAAGAATTTATCAATAACCCCGAATTTAGAGATCCGAATCTGGAATAATACTGTATAACCCAGATAATTTCATTGCGACTCAGGCTTTAAGCGAGAACGTTTTTGTTCAATTGGATGTGATGGTCTTTTTCACAGGTATATGATGTATAAGGTTAGCGTGCCTAGTTGAGGGAACAGACTGGCAGAACGATCGCAAATTCAGTCCCTTGACCTAGTGCGGAATTCACATCGATCGCACCCCCATGTTTCTCAACTACAATCTGCAGTGCGATCGCCAAACCCAATCCCGTCCCTTTACCCACACCTTTAGTTGTAAATAAACGATCGAATATCTTTTGTTTGACCTCCCAACGGGCGTAGCAGTAAGATGCTTCTTTAGGCTCTAATATAGCTGATGGGAATCTCGATCGCTAACTCTGTACCCTCTCCAACTCTAGAATTACAGGTTAATTTACCGCCATGTTTTTTGACAATACCATAGCTAACAGATAAACCCAAACCTGTACCGCTACCCACTGGTTTAGTTGTAAAAAATGGATCGAATATTCTGGATTGAATACTCGCCGGGATACCGACACCATTATCAGTGATTTTAATTCTAACCCTGTCTTTTTTTATGACTTCAGTCTGAATCGTGATGGCAGGATTTTTCTCTGTTTTATTAATTGATTCAAGAGCATCAATAGCGTTACTGATAATACTCAGAAATACTTGATTGATCTCACTAGCATAACAAATGACCTTGGGCAGATTTCCATACTCTTTCATAACTTGTATTTCTGATTTACCATCGCTCTGTCTTAAGCGAGTTTGCAAAATTAGCAAAGTGCTTTCAATTCCGGTATGTAAATCTACTGCTTTCATGTCGGCTTCATCTAAACGGGAAAAGTTACGCAAACTCAGGATAATTTGGCTAATGCGATCGCTCCCTGCTTTCATAGATTCCAGAATTTTAATTAAATCTTGCCAGATAAATTCTAAATCCATTTCTTCTATTTTCGCTTGAATTACTCCACTGGGGTCGGGATACTCTTGTTGATAAATATTAAGTAAAACAAGCAAATCTTTGACATAATGCTCTGTATGTGCAAGATTACTGCGAATAAATGTTACTGGATTGTTGATTTCGTGAGCAATCCCAGCTACCAGTTGACCGAGAGATGACATTTTTTCGCTCTGAATTAATTGTGCTTGGGTGTGTTGTAAGTTTTTAAATGCTTGCTCTAAATCAAAAGCTTTTTGGCTTAAATCTTCTGTTTTTTGCGCTACTTCTGCTTCTAAGCTTTGGGAATAGTTCTCTATTTGTTTATATAAACGAGCATTATCAATAGAGATCGCCGCTTGAGCTGCGAGTATCTGAATAATTTCTACTCGCTCATTAGTAAATGCTCCCAGTGTTAAGTTATTTTCTAAGTACACAATACCGACGAGTTTTCCTTGCCGCATAATTGGAGTACATAAAACTGATTTAGGTTGATGAGCGATAATATAGCGATCGCCTGCAAATTGGTCGGCTGTACTTAAGTTGTCAAAAACAGCCGTCGCTTGAGTTCGTGCCACCGCATAAATCAAACCCTGAGGAATTTCCTGATATTGTTCCAGAGGAATTTCTAATATTTTTGTCTGCTTGTGTGCGGCTTGAGCGACGACTAACCATTGTCGGTCTTGGCGAAGCACTAAACAACCGATTTGTGCTCCGCTATTCGCAAGCATAATCTGCATCAAAGTGGCTAACAGTTTCTCTAATTCAATTTCTTGTGAAATGGCTTGTGCCGCCATCATTACTGCTGGAAAATCTAACCATAAATTCTCGGTACTACTGATGCTAGCTAGGCTTCCCATGCAGGTCGGGTTGATGGTTTTCCCAGATGTAATCACAAATTTAGCAGGTTGGAGAATAGCTTTCAGTAGTTGTGGATAGTGTTGTTCTAAATAAGCTACTTTAGCCTTTGCATCCCAGCGGGAATAACAGTAATAGGCCTCAATCATGTAAGATTGTGCAATTTTTTCTTTCCCCCAATCTAAGTAGAATTTTGCAGCTAGTTCGTTGGCCAAACCTTCTTCTTGGATATAACCATTTTCTTTGGCTCCTGAAATAGCGCGATCGTACCAATCTCCAGCTTCATAATTCTTGCCTAAAACCCGGCATTTTTCTGCTTCTACTAAGTCAACTTTATGTTGGTGATTCATCGGGGCCTGGTGTGCCCATTCAGCCAGAGTGGTTTGATGGGTTTCTGCCAAAGCAAGAGTGTTAGCTTGCTCAATTTCTGACTGCGTAGAGCAGAGTGCCAAGTAGGTTAACCCGGCATAGAAATGGAAAACGGGAGTATGAATCATTGCTGCCGCTACCCTCAAATAGAGGCTTGCTTGGGCAATGTAGTCTAGGGCGTTGGTGTAGTTGCCAAAGATATACGCAAGCATTAGTTTGTAGTTATAGGCAAGAGCGAGTGCAGTAAGCTCACTATTCTGATTGTGCTGAGGAAACATCACGATTTCATCATAAGCCTGACCGATTAACAAATCCGGTTGATTGACAATTTCCCTCAAGTTATGCACCGCCTGTTGTGCCATATTCACGTAAACCAGAGGAGAATATTGCTTCACAGTCGCTAAGACAACACAGTAATTTTCTATTTCTGCGTGCCAATCATCAAGCTCTACTCCCGAAAAAAAATTATTATATAAATAACTGCTGACGCAGTAGCCAGCATTGAGAAAATCACCTGTTTCCATTCCGACTAAATAGCCTTCTTTCGCCGTTGGGATTGCTGCCCTCAGTGGTTCTTGACGATGCTGAATAAAACAGCCAAACCAAAGTAAAGTGATACATTTAAATTCTGGCCAATTCAACTGATTGAGTAAGCTGAGTGCTACTCGCCCAAAGTGATAACCTTTTTCTACTTCTGACAAAAAACCAGACAGCACAATGCCATAACCCACATACCCGATTGTTGATGCTGGTGCATTGCCAAATTGAAGTGATAGGCTGACCATTGTGGCACAAAGCAGAGGCTGCAAAGCAGGATTTCCCATAAAAATAGCCGGAAACAAGATGCCTAACAATTGCATCGCCGCGATTGTCCGAGGATCGCTCATCACGGGAAGGTTAACCAGTTCCTCAATCTGTTTGCCCTCCAGTTGGTTGGCAAGGTTTTGTAATGCAATGCGTGTCAAGGCTTCGTCAGTTTCATAGGGGAGTTCAATCCCCAATTGTGCTAGCGCATTAGTGCCGATCGCGATCGCTTCTAACATCTGACTCTGAGTTGTCAGTGCGTTGATTTGAATCTCAAATATTTTGACTTTATCTAGTATTGTTTTGGCCGATCGCAAAACCTGGGCTGCTATTTCTTCCATGCCATTAAAATCGGCATTTAAGTAGGCAGTTTCAGCCGCAGCCACATAAAGATTCAGGGTTAATTCATACTGAGTTTCCCAACAGTTTTCAGTGAGTAACTCCAGCCCTGTTTTCACAAAACTTCTGGCGCCTGCATAGGCTGTAGAATTTCTGGCTTTCTGTCCGGCTGCTAAGTTCAATCTGGCTAAGGCTTCCCGTTCGTCTGCTTGAGTGATGAACTCAATTCCTAAATTCAAATGCCCGACAATATCAAACAACTTTTCCTCTTTTTCTATCTCTGATAAGTTTTGTTGGAGTAGTTGCCCAATATGGTAATGGGTCTGCTGTTTTTGCTCGTCAGGAATCAATGAATAAGCCGCTTGTTGGACGCGATCGTGTAAAAATCGATAAGTCGGATTAGCGGAAGCATTGAAAACTTCCTCACTATCAGATAGGGTAAAGAACTTATAGATTTCGGTAGTAGGAATTACCAAACCTTCCTGCAAAGCTTTCCATAAAGCTGTTGCGGTACTGTCTGGTGATTTCTCACTGACAATTGCTAAGGTATTCAAATCAAACTGCGACCCAATACAAGCCCCTAGTTTGAGACTATCCTGAGTTTCTCGGGGCAATTTTTGTAATTGCAATGCCATGAATTCAACGACATCATCAGTAATTGCTAAGCCCTTCACTTGGGCAATATCGCATTGCCAATATTGAATCTCGCCATCAAAGCTAATTAACTTGTCATCATGTAAAGCTTTGAGAAACTGGGTCGCAAAAAAAGGATTACCTTGAGTTTTTTGATAGACCAATTTTGTTAAAGGGTGGGCTAGGGATGATTCACAATTCAGTGTATCTGCCACTAACTGATTCATATCAGCTTCCCTTAATGGTGGTAAAGTAATTGTATTCACCGTTGCCCCAGTTTTGACAATTTCATTCACTGTTAAAATCAATGGATGTACGGGGGAGACTTCATTATCTCGATACGCACCTAATATTAATAGATACCCCCCATCTTGCATCAATAATTTAATCAAGTTCAGTGATGCTGAATCTGCCCATTGCAAGTCATCTAAAAACATGACTAACGGATGTTCTTTACTGGTAAAGACTTGCACAAATTTTTGAAACAGGAGATTAAAGCGATTTTGGGCTGCTGTTCCTGATAATTCAAGGGCGGCTGGCTGTTTACCGATGATGTTTTCTAATTCAGGAAGTACGTCAATTAAGACTTGTCCGTTGTCTCCTACTGCGGTTAATATCTGGCTTTTCCATGTTTCTAATTGCCAATCTGATTCGGATAGCAATTGCCCCATTAAATCGCGGAATGCTTGCACAAAGGCGCTGAAGGGAATGTTGCGCTGAAATTGGTCATATTTCCCTTTAATAAAATAACCCCGTTGCCGCACAATGGGTTTATGAACTTCGTTAACCACTGCGGTTTTTCCAATTCCTGAAAACCCCGCAACGAGCATCATTTCTGTTACACCTTCGCTGACTCTTTCAAAGGCTTTTATGAGCGTTTCTACTTCGGTTTCTCGTCCATAAAGTTTGTCGGGGATGAGGAAGCGATCGCTGACATCCCTACACCCAATTTCAAAGGATTCAATCCGACCGTTGTCTTGAAGTTGAGTTAAACATTTTTCTAAATCAAATTTCATCCCGACTGCACTTTGATAGCGGTCTTCCGCATTTTTTGCCATCAATTTATTGACAATTTCTGAAAGTACAGGGGGAATTTCTAAATTAATTTCATGGACTAAGGGTGATGCTTTAGCAATATGAGAATGGATTATTTCTATTGGATCGTTGGATAGAAATGGTACTTCTCCTGCCAGTAATTCATAAAAAGTGACTCCTAAAGAATAAAAGTCAGTCCGATAGTCAATTCCCCGATTCATTCGGCCTGTTTGTTCTGGAGAAATGTACGCAAGCGTCCCTTCTAAGACATTGGGATTCATCAAAGTTTGTGTTTCCCGTGGGAGGAGAGAGGCAATACTAAAGTCGATTAATTTGACTTCTTTGGTTTCGGGATTAATTAAGATATTACTGGGTTTGATGTCTTTATGAATAATGCGCTCGCGATACAATATATCTAAGGTATTGCACAGCGCGATCGCTATCTGTAAAAATTCCCTCAAAGACAGTGCGTTTTCCCCTTTCAGTGCCCATTCCTGAAGAGAAATTCCCCCAAATTCTTCCATGACTAACGCATAACCATTTCGATATGGTTCGAGACTATATGTTTGGATGATTCCAGGGTGATGAAGGTTTTTAGCAATGGTGTACTGATTGCGAAACTGCACCAGTTCGCTGAAGCTAGGATAGTCACTTTTCAGCAGTTTGATCGCAACAGGTAGTTGGTCATTGGTACGGATGGCTCGATATACTAAGGTGCGACTTCCTGAATAAACTGTTTCGACAATTTGATAGTTGGTAATTTTAAATATTGGGTAAGATTTAGCTTTTTTGTTGGTATTATTCATGGCGATTGTTGTTTGATAATTGAGCGCGAGTAATTAAATGAGTCTGAATGATAGGGGAAATTAACTTTTTTATTCTGTCTTGATGGGTAAGGTGATAATAAATTCTGTTCCTTGACCTAGTGTTGAGTAGACGTTCAGGGAACCGCTATGTTTTTCGACGATAATTTGACGCGCGATCGCCAATCCCAACCCTGTGCCTTTACCGACTTCCTTCGTCGTAAATAAATCCTCAAAAATCTTCTCTCGCACCGCCTCATTAATCCCAACCCCATTGTCTTTGATACGAATCACAACTTGCTGCCGATCGCCCGATAATTCTGTCTCGATAATAATTTTATTAGGAGTCGCTTTAATCTCTGCAAAGCTCCGTCCAGTATTTGATTCATCCAGGGCATCGATCGCATTCGCCAACAGATTCATAAAAACTTGATTGAGCTGGCCGGCATAACACTCAACTAAAGGCAAATCCCCGTATGTCTTAATAACTTGAATCTCCGGGCGAGTATCTGAAGCTTTGAGACGGTGTTTGAGGATCATCAAGGTACTGTTGATGCCATCATGGATATTACAAGCAACAGGGCGATCGCTATCGGCACGGGAAAAAGTTCTGAGGCTAGTGCTAATATCTTTAATCCGCTTCACACCTTCACGCATAGAGGTCACCAACTTCGGTAAATCTTCCCGAATATAGTCGAGATCGATTGTTTTAATTTCCTCTTGAATATCTGCATCGGGTTGAGGGTACTTTTGTTGATACAAATCGAGCAAGCCAAACAAATCCTGAACATAATCCAATGCCGGTTGAATATTACCATTTAAGAAACCAACCGGATTGTTGATTTCGTGAGCCACACCAGCGACTAGATTTCCCAGCGCGGACATCTTTTCACTTTGGACAATTTGCAATTGAGCTTGTTTTAGGTTATCAAAAGCTTGTTGCGCCTGTTGATAGAGGCAGGCATTTTGCAGGGAGATAGCGGCTTGAGAGCAAAGCAAATTCAGCACCTCAACCCGATCGCTCGTAAATGCGCCAACCGTCAGGTTATTTTCCAGATACAGAATTCCAATCAACTTACCTTGATTAACAATTGGACTGCAAAGCACACTTTTAGGCTGGTGCTGTTCAATATAAATATCTCCAGCAAACTGAGGATTTACCCTCGCATCGGCAAGTACCAGCGGTTTCAAACTCCGCTTGACAGTATTGACCAAACTAATCGCTACATCCTGACTAGATTCTAGCGGTATTGATGGTAATAGTTGCGGTTCCTGCCCCTCTACGACAAGGGCTACTACCTGTAACTCAATATCTTGTTTAAGCAATAACACACACCGGGTTGCCCCAGCATTTGTCATCACTATTTTTAATAGAGTAGCCAAGAGTTTATCTAGTTCAATCTCCCCTGAAATAGCTTGAGAGGCTTGGATCAGAGTAGGCAAATCTAGAAATTCAGAGTTGCTGCTGGAAGAGTGAGTAGAAGTAATCGTTCCTAATGTGATACTTCCTTTGAGGGAAGCAAAGGATCGATCTGACTGAAGGATGGGTGCGAGGAGTTGGGAATAACGTTTTTCCAGATCGTCTACTTTAGCCTTAGCTCCCCAACGACTGTAGATATAGTAAGCCTCGATCATATAGTTACGGGCGAGGCGTTCTTTCCCCCATTCCAGAAAAAACTTTGCCGCCAGTTCATTGGCAAGTGCTTCTTCTTGGATGTAGCCTTGTTGTTTTGCTGCAATGATGGCGCGATCGTATAACTCTGCTGCTTGCCAGTTAATCGCTAATACTCGCGCTTTTTCGGCTTCAATTAATTCATATTTATGCTGATTTCCTTCTGACGCATTCTCCACCCAAAATTTCATTTTTTCCTGATTAATATTGACTTGAGATAAATATGTTTCTTGTTCATTCACCGTGACTTCAGTATAGCGATTTAACAATGTTAGCGAATGGTAAAAATTGAGAACTATGACTTGCATAAAACCAAAAGCTGAGCCGGATTGCTCCTGTGCTAGTCCCACATTTTTTAAGGCTTGACTACTATCGCCCAACAAGTAACATAGAATAGTTTTAGCCAGATAAAACATAAATAAAACTATTCCCGATTTAGCGGCAATAATGCGGGGCAAAGTTTTCTCTTCATCAAAGCTTTTACCGCTCAATAATAGGGCATCTGCGGCTTGACCCTGTAAATTTAAACCTAATTGTCGCCATACTTGCGAGAAATGGGTAGAACTTTCTTGTTTAAAGTTAATACAAAAATAACCATAAAATTCTTGTTGCTGGACGGCATATCCTAAGTGGTCTTCCGTAAAAAATAAGTAACTACACAAATTTGCAGCACAATATCCACCCCATTCAAAGTCACCTACTTCTAGCCCTGCTTGTAGGCCTTCTCGCAAAGGCTCGACACTGTTTTTTGCGGGTTCTTTCCAAGTGCGAATATTGGCATTAAACAAGTTATAAACTTTGGCTTTTAGTTCTTTAGCGTTAAACTTATCTAATAATTTTAACGCAATTAAACCTGCATGATAACCTCTATCTAATTGACCTAAACCTACTAATAATAACCCGTAAAAACCGTAGGCAAAAGATGATTGTGCTGAATCTCCATATTTAAGACACAAATTAATCATGGTGATGATTAATTGCGGAAAAATCTCTGGTCTTGCTACAAATACAGGAGTACAGAGGGTTCTTAAAATTTGCATGGCTGCGATCTTATATGGATCTGTCATCAGTGGCAAATTATCTAAATCGTCAAGATTTGGTAAATCAATTATCAACTCATTGTCCAAGTCTATTGTTAGTAAAGAAATTGATAGTTTTTCTAACACTTCTAACCCAATATCTACTGCCGCGATCATTTCTATTTGCTGAGCTATATGAATTTGCATTTTTAATTCATAAACTTTCACCTGTTCGAGTAGATTCTTTGCGGCGGTCAGCGCCAATTCAGCTAATTTTAATGATTCCTCAAATTTTAGGTTTAAATATTCAGCTTCGGCAGTATCGATGTAAATATTGAGAGTCAATTCATACTGATTTTGCCAACACTCTGTCGTCAGTAACCCCATCGCCGTTTGTAAATAGACAGTTGCGGCAGCATAAGCGTTAGAAGTTTTGGCTTTCCGCCCTGTCACTAGGTTTAATTCGGCTAATTTTTGGCGCTCGCTTGGTTCAGTGATTAAATCTTTACCCTGATTTAAGTGCCTGACAATCTCAAATAGTTTTTCATCTTGCTCTATGTCTGAGGAATTTTGTAGTAACAATTGTCCGATTTGGAGATGAGTTGCTTGCTTTTTATCATCAGGAATGAGGAAATAAGCAGATTGTTGGACGCGATCGTGTAAAAATCGATAAGTTGGATTAGCTGAAGCCTTGAAAACTTCATCACTCTCCGATTCTGTAAAGAACTTATAGATTTTGCTCGTGGGAATTACCAAACCTTCCTGCAATGCTTTCCATAAAGCCGTAGCCGTCATTCCAGTAGATTTCTCACTGACAATTACTAAGGTATTCAAATCAAACTGCGATCCTATACAAGCAGCTAATGTGAGAACATCCTGAGTTTCTCGGGGCAACTTCTGCAATTGCAATGCCATGAATTCAACGACATCATCAGTGATAGCTAAGGCTTTGACTTGGGCAATGTCACACTGCCAATGCCGAATATCCCAATTAAAGCTAATTAGCTGATCGTCATGTAAGACCTTGAGAAACTGAGTGGCAAAAAAAGGATTTCCCTGAGTTTTTTGATAGACTAATGTTGTCAAAGGTTGGGCAAGGGATGATTCGCTATTCAGCGTATCCGCCACCAACAAATTCATATCTGGTTCGCTTAACGCTTGCAAAGTAATCGTATTCACTGTTGCCCCGCTTTTAACTATCTCATCCACTGTTAAAATAAATGGATGCACGGGGGAAACTTCATTATCTCGATAGGCCCCCAATACTAATAAATACCCTGTATCCATCATCAATAACTGTAGCAAATTCAGGGAGGCTGAATCCGCCCATTGCAAGTCATCCAAAAATATCACTAAAGGATGTTCTTTGCTCGTGAAAACTTGCACAAACTTCTGCATTAGCAGATTAAAGCGATTTTGGGCGGCACTTGCTGACAATTCTGTTGCAGGAAGTTGAGCGCCAATTAGGCCTTCTAACTCAGGAATCACGTCAATCAATACTTGTCCGCTGTCTCCCACTGCTGCTAAAATCTGGGTTTTCCATGTTTGCAGTTGGGTATCCGATTCTGATAGCAATTGACCCATTAAGTCGCGGAAGGCTTGCACAAAGGCACTGAAGGGAATGTTGCGCTGAAATTGATCGTATTTGCCTTTGATAAAATAACCGCGCTGGCGGACAATGGGTTTATGAACTTCATTGACAACGGCGGTTTTCCCAATTCCCGAAAAACCTGCTACTAGCATCATTTCCGTTGTTCCCAGGCTGACTCGCTCAAAGGCAGCTAATAGTCGATCGACTTCTTTTTCTCTACCGTAGAGCTTTTCGGGGATAGTAAAGCGATCGCTAATATCTCGCTTTCCGAGTTCAAAAGATTCTATCTTGGCTGTTTTTTGTAACTGAAGTAAACAAATCTCTAAATCGTGCTTGAGTCCTAATGCACTTTGATAGCGTTTTTCGGCATTTTTTGCCATCAGCTTACTGACAATTTTCGCTAAAATTAGGGGTATCTGTGGATTAATTTGATGGATCGGTATCGACTCTTTGGCGAGATGACAGTGCACCAATTTCATCGGGTCATCAGAGATAAATGGCAACTGTCCTGTTAACAATTCATAAAAGGTCACACCCAGGGAATAAAAGTCACTGCGATAGTCAATGCCTCGATTCATCCGTCCTGTTTGTTCGGGGGATAGATAGGCTAATGTTCCTTCTAAGATATTAGGGTTCTGGATTTCTTGGGTTTCTCTCGGCAGTAGGGAAGCGATGCTAAAGTCAATTAGTTGAATTTCTTGGGTGTCTGGATTAATGAGAATATTAGCGGGTTTAATATCTTTGTGAATGACTCGGTTTTGGTATAGATAGTGAATAATGTCTGTTAGTTGTATGGCGAGTTGGAGAAATTCTGCTAAAGGTAAAGCTTGAGATGGTTGGGTGTGATTTGTTGCTGTTTTGAGATAAGTAGATAGCGAGACTCCGCCAAAGTCATCCATTACTAAGGCATAGCTATTTTGGTATACTTCCAGGGTCAGGGGTTTGACGATGTGAGGGAAGTCGAGATTTTTGGCAATGGTATATTGGTTGCGAAAATGGACGAGTTCGTTGAAGGTCGGGTATTCGTTTCGCAGCAGTTTGACGACGACTGGGTATTGGTCACGGGTACGGATGCCTCGATAGACTAGGGTACGTGTACCTGCATAAAGTTGCTCTGTAATCTGATAACCTGACAAATTTGCGATCGCATCCATAACTGGTTGACCCTTGATTATACAACAGTTAAATTAAAACCTTCCATTCCCTTCCATTGTATTTTATTATTTGACAAAGATAGCGATCGCAAAGCCTGCACCCTGGCTAGGGACAGAATTAACTGTAATTTTTCCCAGATGTTTTTCAACTATTATTTGACAATCAAGCAATTTGGTCACAAGCATCCGGATTCATCCATTTACTTTTGAAAAAGCTGCGCCTTCCGATCGCCAGCCCCGGACTCATCCGTGCGAGGGAGCATCCCGGTTTTGTAAATGGTTAAAAGTATGATATGAGCCAAAATTTTTCGCCCTGCGCTACATGATAGAAC